>JAYQEA010000029.1:0-5673 GCA_038138625.1 Roseivivax sp. | reverse complement strand
AGCCAATCGCGACAGAACTCAGTGAAAAATACTTCATACTCATTTCCTTTCCCTTGGTTGCGTAATGTCTTCCGCGTTAGTGCGGGGGTGCTTGAGGTGACGTTTGTGCCTGTTTTCCAGAGCACCAGTTAACCACTATTTCTGCCGTAACATCCACCATGCGCTGGAAGTCAGCTACATCGACCCATTCATCATTCCGACCATTCTGCGTCAGGTCTCCGCCAAGACACCCTAGACCGACACAGGGGATATTCGCCTCGACAATGGGGTTGCGGATATCAGAGGACGTGTGCATCGGGTTGACCTGAGGCAGACCGCCTGTGATGTCGGCCACAACGCGCGCCGCCGTGGCGTATAACGGGTGGTGCGGTGGCACCTCTCCACCGGTGACCCCGGTCACCCATGTGATTTTCGGCGGATGGTCCTTGAGCCATGGGTCTTTTGCAGCCACGTTCCGAACCGCGTCGGAGATTTCTGCTTGTACATCATCCAGTGTTTCGCCGGGTGGAAACGATACCGCACAGCCCAATGTACATCGATCCTGAATTCTGGACAGGCGCTGCATATCACCAGACTGGATGTGTGACACATGTATGTTGGTAGCCCGCCCAACAACAGATTCAATCAACTGGTGGCGCACACGTGCAACACGATCTTCAGCCAATTGCATCAATGCCGACCGGACCAGCAACGCCTTGTCGATCGGGTTATCGGACAAATGGGAAAAGGCAGTGTGACCGGGTTCTGTTGTGTCGGGCTGACGACCCGACACCTCTATAAGAAACTCTATATGACCGGAAGCCGTAGCTTTTATCTCGCGCATGCCAATACCGGATTCTGCGGGATGTAAATAAAGCGCAGCATCCGCGCGCAACCCATCGTGTAACAGAGCTGCAACACCCCGCGCATACCGTTTGGAAGGTGTCGATGCAAAAACCACCCGTCCCAACGGGATATTCGCAGCCGCCGCCCGTTCAATGGCAAGCACAGCGGCGGCGCATCCGGCAAGGTCATCCGCAACACCCCATCCGTAAAGCCGCCCATTTTCTATTTCTGCCCCAAAGGGATCGTGACGCCACTGGCTGACATCACCTCGTTGCTCACCATCAGGATGCGCAAACATCAAAAGGCTGGGCAGGGATGGATCCCCCGCGAAACTGCCCACGACTGCGGTCCGTTTGCCGACAGTGCGCGCGCCATCCAGAGCAAATTCCCCCACCACTGTTACGTCAGATGGATCGTAGCGGTGCACATCAACCATGCAGCCGACCGCCAAAAGCCGTTGCTCAATCACGTCTTGAACCGCACGCTCACCATGTGCCTGCGCAAAAACGAGCTTTCGCAAAAGGTTTATTGCAGCGTTTTCGATATTCCCCAATCCTCAGTTTATTGGTATACAGACGGTATACCATCACTGTGTCGCGCCAAATGAGGACAAATCAAGAATTATTTTCCAAATCTGGCGTCGAAAGGTAACTTCTCTTTCACTTGCACGGTGTGTTGGCTACAAACCAACAGGCGCAGCACAGCTGTTCGTTGAAAATTTATGCAAAAAGTAAATCAAGAGAGGGAGATGTGATGTGATGATGACCCACACGAGCCCTCTTGATGATCACACCGATTCGATAGGCGGGCCTACGACCCTGTCCCAAAAGGCCTATTTCGCGCTGTACCGTCTGATCCAGGAACGGGTTTTGCCAGTTGGTCGGCCGATCGTGGAAGCCAAGCTGGCAGAGCAACTTGGTGTATCGCGGACGCCTTTGCGTCAGGCGCTGCAAAGGCTTGAAAGCGAAGGATTGCTGAAAAAGCTGGAAAGCCGATCCTATGTCGTACGCCGGGTCGAGCTGCGCGAGTATCTTCAAAGCTTGAAAGCCCGCGAAATCCTGGAGGCTGAAGCGGCCGAACTGGCAATTGGCCGTATTGACCCTGCAAAACTGGCGCAGGCACGTCAATCTGTGCATGACGTCCAGAACCAAAGCCCATACAATATGTTGGAGCATTGGAGATCTGACGACAAGGTCCACAACCTCTACATTCGCGCCTGCGGTAATTTGGTAATTCAGGATATATTATCGTCATTACGCACAACCACGAAGCTATTCGAAATCGAGCGACTGTCCGAGCGGCTTAAACCGGATAGCAGACAGCACGAAGAGATTTTGGATGCTATCGAGAAAAAGGACCCGGCAGAGGTGCGCGCCGCTGTGCAACGGCATCTCAGATCCCTAGCAGAATTTGCCATTTCTGTACTTTAGTGCAGGAAAAAGACGGTTTCACGAAAATCGCTTCATCGTGCTCCAGTGCTGTATGTTGTAGGACGCAGACGATGGTCGCGGCAGGGCATATCATGCTCGCAGTATGTCTACGCGGCAATTGATGTTTAGAACCAACCTTCCCTCCAAATTTTTGATCCACGAGGCTGGAGCTTGTCTTGTAGTGCGCACGTCTCTTTGGCGGTTTCCACTGCGTAATTTGTAAATGGCGATGCGGATCGTGTGACGCGTGTACGTTCGTCCAAGGATTTAAAGGCCTGGACAATGGTCGAGATTTTGTGGAAGGGACGACGGTCCAAGGGATGACGAGAGCAGAATCTGCTAAAATGATCTGTCATCAACGAGCATGGTATTCGTCTTTATTATGGGCAATCTTAAGCACTCTTTACAGGTCTGGATCCGCAGCGTGTGCTGTCTTTTCCGGGACCATTTCCGGATTTTACAGACCGACGGGGCGACTGTTTTGTGCGGTCGTTGATTTGCCGTTTAGACCGGCCTGCGTCACGACAGCCCTTAGCGAACGTCGCGCTGGCATCAGACCGCTTTAAAGATAACATTGCGGGCGCGCACAAAGACGTGCGGATCATGCGACTGAACAAACTGTCGACAGACTTGAAACGCGCCCTGTTCGCTACCATGCCTATGACGGCGCATAGAAATCGGTCACACCTAACATTGAGCAAAATCAATCAATTGCAAATTGCACACTATTCGACCTAGACATTTGCCATGCCTTGCAAAGATCATCCAGCCTGACAGTTCCACCGGCACATGCGGTTACCAGCGACATGTTTGTGACCAATGCCTGCAAGCAAATCAATGTTGCACCCGACCAGTTCAGGATTATGGCGATCTGCCACCCGCGCTATGGCTGCCACAAATGCGCGCGCAGTTTTGTGCAGACCCGTGCTGTCGCTTGACCGATTGAGGGTGGTGCGCCGGTTGAAGCGAAAGTCGCAAGGTTTCTGATCTCAAAGCTTACAGGTATTCAGCCCTTGTGTCGCCATTCCCAAATCCATACCCATAAAGGTGTCGCGCACGAACGCCCACCTTTAGTCTCGCGGGTTGGTCACACCGCAAAAGACCTGCGACCCACCCAGAATAGGCCACTCAGACATCTGAAAACCAACCAACGCCTGGCCGTCCGTCACATCCAAGCGGCACCAATAATCGCCCCCCCAAAAAACTGGGATATCATCGGGTTCTTGATAGAATTCTGAAAACCAAAAGACAGCGAACCGCACAACCTGCCAAGTGTTTTTGCGGCCATCGTCAATGGCCACATTGGGAAAAAAATTGGTCATGCTGAAGCACTGGTAACAGCCCATTTCTGGAGCATGACGAGCTTGGATTTGGGGCTTTTTTCTACCGGATGGCTATGGCAGCCCGACAGATTTTAGCGCTCTGTGGCATGCCGCGCCCCTAGCCTTTACGGCGCCATCTGATGCGTAGCATTTTCAAAGGCCTGCCGTTGACGCCATCTTTTATGCCGCATTATCCCCCAAGGCTTGCTTGGATGGCGCACCCGACCTTGGCGAAGCAGACAAGCAGATATCCGCTGACGTGTAGGCCTTTGATCACCACATAGGTTTGATCCGGAAGCAAGACGGGCAACTCTTTGGCCCGGAACAGGCGGACTGGGTACATCGTCCCCCCAATCGCAAAAATGCCGGTTTCGCACCAAACAATACCAGCGCGCAAAACCACGCAATCACCGGATCTCCGGACGGATTATGCAAACGCACCAGAACCGCGCCACAAGGCTGTCATGTATCCAGAAAGCAATCGTCAACGGATACGAAAAGAGGGACACCTAAGAGTTAGTGATTTAAAATGATCTATAAACCGCGCGAAAGGGCGCACCATTTGGCATATGCGCCCTTCGAGGTCAAAATTTCAACGGCCTGATTAATATAACAAATCGGACGAAAGCAAACTGTCGTCAAAGTTCTGAAAACAGACCGGGCGCAAAAACCGGCGTATCGACAGTGTACCGACCGAGGTTGCCCCGAAGTTTGTTGATGCGGGGTATGGTCCACCGTGCACCATACTGTCTGCCACCTCGACACCTGTTGGATATCCATTGGCCAAAAGACGGCCGGCTTTTCTCTCAAGAATTGGCAAAAGCGCAAGAGCATCTGCTTCGTCTGATTGATCCAAGTGCAGCGTGACCGTCAACTGTCCGACCAACGACTGTGCAATATCCCGCATCTCAGACATGTCTTTGGCGATCACAATCAGCCCCAAAGGTCCAAAGACCTCTTCTCCAAGATCCGCATTTTGCAACCATGTCTTGGCATTCGTTTGATACAAATAGGGCGTTGCCACCCGACCTTCACAGGTCGTACTGACCAGAGCGTCAACGTCGTCGGACCCTGCGACCAGTTGCTGCCCCCGGCGATAGGCCTCTGCAATTCCATCCGTTAGCATAACCTGCGATGGCGTCTTCGCCAGCGCCTCCGTTGCAGCCTCTATGAAGGAGGCAGAAATCTCTTTTAGCACTACCGCGATGCCCGGGTTGGTACAGAACTGACCCGCCCCCATCGTCAGTGACGCAGCCCAGTTCGTGCCAATATCAGCACCACGCGCTTTCGTTGCCTCGGGCAACAAGAACATCGGATTGACAGAGCCCAATTCCCCAAAGAATGGAATGGGCTCAGGACGCGCGGCACATAAATCGTAAAGCGCCCGTCCCCCGGCCAAAGATCCGGTAAATCCGACAGCCTTAATCAGCGGATGCTCGACCAAGCGCGTGCCAACGGCCCGATTCCCCCCCTGTATCAGCGAAAATACACCGGGATGAACATCACATCTTTTTATGGCTGCATGAATAGCCTCGGCAACAATCTCGCCCGTGCCGGGGTGCGCGGAATGTCCTTTGACAACGACAGGACACCCCGCCGCCAAAGCCGCGGCTGTATCACCACCAGCCGTAGAGAACGCCAAAGGGAAGTTTGATGCACCAAATACGGCAACAGGTCCAATAGGACGCTGGATCATTTTAAGGTCAGGGCGCGGCAAAGGTTTACGATCAATCAATGGGGGATCATGGCGCTTGTCCAAATACTCACCTTTTAAAAGGTGCTCAGCAAAAAGCCGCAACTGCCCTGTTGTCCGGCCACGTTCGCCCTGCAGGCGGGCTTCTGGCAAACCGGTTTCCTGACACCCGATTTCGGTTATCGCATCACCACGGGCCTCGATCTCGTCAGCGATCGCATGCAAGAAAGCCGCGCGATGATCCCGGCTGGAATATCCAAAAGACCAGAATGCGTCCTCAGCCGCTTCGACCGCCTTATCAACATTTTCAACAGAGCCTACCGAATATGAATGTGCCGGACCATGGGCTGGCGAGGACATGAAGCTTTGTGTCCCGGGGGTCCACTGACCCGCTATCAAATGG
>JAYQEA010000028.1:30633-37030 GCA_038138625.1 Roseivivax sp. | reverse complement strand
GGGAAGGCGCGACAGTTCATGCGCTGTACGTGCATCGGGACTGGCGCGGACAAAAGATTGGCCGGCATCTGCTGAACGCGGCCAAAACACAAAGCGAGACCCTTAATTTATGGACCTTTCAGAAAAATGCAAAAGCGCAAAAATTCTATTTGCGCGAAGGTTTTCAAGAGGTACGGCGCACGGATGGGTCGGGCAATGATGAAGGCCTACCCGACATAGAATATTGTTGGACAAAGGAGGAGGCAACATGACCCAGCCGACTGGTCCTGTATTAATTGAACTTGATGACGCCGCACCAGTGCCCAGGGTAGAAGACGCAGCTCCTGTTCCTGACCTTGGACATCCGCCCCCGACAGGTCAGGCAATGTCGACTGTCGCGGCTCTGTCGGGCCATGGTGGATCCAGAATGGCACGTTGGTTTTGGACGCTTGCTGTTGCCAGTATCGGGGCTTGGGTCTCGGTCGCCGCATGGAATGCGCTATGGGCCGTTATCGCAGCACAGCCAGTTGCAGGCTATATATTGGCGACGCTGACTGGGGGATTTGTCGCAGTCGCATTGATCATTGCGGTCAAAGAGGCGGCCGTCTTTGCGCGCTTGGCCCGGATAGACCGACTACAAAGAGACGCCCGAACAGCCATGGCAGATGCCAGCCTCGCAGACGCGCGAAAAGTTGTCGATGACATGGTGCGCCTCTACTCTGGTCGCTCAGATATGACTTGGGGGCGCGACCGCCTGAAAGAACGCAAAGACGAGGTATTCGACGCAGCAGCACTGTTCGAACTGACCGAAGCAGAGCTGTTGGCGCCACTGGACAAAGCCGCAGCAGCCGAGGTGGCCGCTGCAGGGCGCCAAGTTGCAACTGTAACGGCCCTTGTGCCACTGGCACTTGCAGACGTTGTCGCAGCACTGGTGACCAATCTGCGTATGGTGCGCAGGATTGGCGAAATTTATGGTGGCCGTTCGGGGACTTTGGGATCATGGCGTTTGACACGCGCCGTATTGGCACATTTGGTTGCGACCGGGGCGCTATCGGTGGGGGATGACTTTCTGGAGCCTCTCGTCGGCAGCTCCATAATGGGAAAAATTTCACGTCGATTCGGTGAGGGGCTGGTCAATGGTGCTTTGACAGTCCGCGTGGGCGTCGCTGCAATGAATGTTTGCAGACCCTTGGATTTTTCCCAATCGCGCAAACCCTCAGGCAGGGTCATCGGGCGCACGGCTCTTAGCGGTCTTTTTTCAAAGGCGACGGGCTAGAGCCCGCAAGCCCTTGCAGCGCTGCTGCGACAAGGTCGCACGTGGCATATCTTTCTTATCCTTGCCTGTACTGGACCATTCAGAGACGGCCCCCTATAAGCACAGGCATGACGTACTATTCTGCGATCATACAACGAATTACTGGCCCGGCGCTCTCCTAAGAGCCGCCGGGACAAGGTGCTGAGATATCCCGCGCCGACCGCATCATCTACAATCTTGACTCCGTGATCCGAGGACGCCTGCAATGAGCGCCGAGACCCCAGACTATAAAAACACTCTTAACCTACCCAAAACCGACTTTCCGATGCGCGCGGGCCTGCCAAAACGCGAACCAAATTGGCTGGCACAATGGGAGCGGCTTGATATCTATGGCCGATTGCGCGCCAAGGCCAAAACCGAAACACGCCCGCCCTTTACCCTGCATGACGGCCCGCCCTACGCCAACGGCCACCTGCACATCGGCCACGCGCTCAACAAAATCCTCAAGGACATGGTCGTGCGCAGCCAACAGATGATGGGCCGCGACGCGCGCTATATCCCAGGGTGGGACTGCCACGGTCTGCCAATCGAATGGAAAATCGAAGAGCAGTACCGCAAGAAGGGCAAGAACAAGGACGAGGTCGACACCGTCGCCTTCCGCCAGGAATGCCGCAAGTTTGCGGAAGGTTGGATAGATATCCAGCGCAAGGAATTCCAGCGCCTAGGTGTAACGGGTATGTGGGACCGGCCATATCTGACCATGGACTTCCGGTCAGAGCGGATCATCGCAGAGGAATTTCAAAAATTCCTGATGACCGGCACGCTTTATCAGGGATCCAAACCGGTCATGTGGAGCCCAGTTGAAAAAACCGCGCTGGCAGAAGCTGAAATCGAATACCATGACCACAAAAGCCACACGATCTGGGTGCCTTTCGCACCTGTCAATGGCACGGGTGATTTAGAAAAGGCGCGTGTCGTGATCTGGACGACCACCCCTTGGACCATTCCATCCAACAAGGCCGTGGCTTACTCCGAAACGGTTGACTATGGCCTGTACGAGATCACGGCAACGCCAGAAGAGTGCTGGGTATCTGTAGGGGACCTCTATATCCTTGGGGACAAACTGGCCGAGGATACACTGACCAAGGCTCGTCTGGAAACAGATGGCTATCGTCGGTTACGCACAGTTAGCAACGAAGAACTGGCATCCCTCACTCTTTCCCATCCATTTGCAGGCATCGACGGAGCCGATGGCTTTTGGGACTACGAGGTCCCCATGATCGATGGTGATCATGTAACAGACGAGGCGGGCACAGGATTTGTACATACGGCACCGAGCCACGGACAAGAAGACTACGAGGCATTCGTTGCGCGCAACTGGGTTGGCCGTATGACCCATAATGTCGGAGAGGACTCAGAATTTCTGCCTCATGTGCCATTTTTTGCAGGGCTCCGCGTATTGGATCGTAAGGGCAAAGAAGGCAAAGCAAACTCTGCCGTGATCTCGAAACTGGTTGAGGCCGGCGGCTTGATCGCGCGTGGACGTATGACCCACAGCTACCCACACAGCTGGCGGTCCAAAGCTCCCGTGATCTACCGGAACACGCCACAGTGGTTTGCCGCCATAGATCGCGAGATCGGCGATGGACAGGATCAATACGGCACAACAATCCGGCAACGCGCCCTAACCTCGATCGATGCCTTGGTGCAGTGGACCCCGCAGACAGGCCGCAACCGGCTTTACAGTATGATCGAGGCACGGCCAGACTGGGTTCTTTCGCGCCAACGCGCATGGGGTGTCCCGCTTACCTGTTTTACCAAAAAAGGGGCCTTGCCAACGGATCCAGACTTTTTGCTGCGTGATCCAGCCGTCAATGCACGCATCAACGAGGCATTCGAACAGGAAGGTGCAGACGCTTGGTACATGCCAAACGCCAAAGAACGTTTCCTTGGTGAGGATTACGATCCTGCCGAATGGACGCAAGTGTTCGACATTTTGGACGTCTGGTTTGATAGCGGATCGACACACGCCTTTGTGCTGCGTGACCGTGAAGATGGCAGCGATGATGGTCTGGCAGATTTGTATCTTGAGGGTACGGATCAACATCGCGGTTGGTTTCACAGTTCAATGCTACAAGCATGTGGCACTCGCGGTCACGCGCCCTATCGTGGTGTCCTGACTCACGGCTTCACACTCGATGAAAAGGGCAACAAGATGTCCAAATCGGTGGGCAACACTGTGGCGCCCGAGGACGTGACCAAACAATACGGTGCTGATATCCTGCGCCTTTGGGTGGCCCAATCAGACTATTCGGCCGACCTGCGAATCGGTCCCGAAATCCTGAAGGGTGTGGCAGACAGTTATCGCAGGCTGCGCAACACATTGCGCTTTATGCTTGGGGCCTTGTCCAGTTTCACCGAAGCTGATCGTGTCGATCCGACCGACATGCCCGAATTGGAATGCTATGTCCTGCACCGGCTGGCTGAATTAGACGAGATCGTTCGCACAGGGTATGCGGCCTACGACTTTCAGGGTGTCATTCAACAAGTCTTTAATTTTTGCACTGGAGAACTGTCAGCCTTCTACTTCGATGTCCGCAAGGATGCCCTGTATTGTGATGGCGACACACCCCGGCGGCGGGCAGCGCGAACAGTCATGGATCTTTTGTTTCATCGTCTGACCACGTGGCTTGCACCTATCATGGTCTTCACCTGCGAAGATGTCTGGCAATCACGCTTTCCAGACGAAAATGATTCGGTTCACCTTTATGACATCCCCATGACCCCCCCCAACTGGATCGATGATGCGCTTGCACAAAAATGGGACGCCATTCGTAAAATGCGTCGCGTGGTGACAGGCGCATTGGAAGAACAACGTCGTGACAAAATCATCGGATCCAGCCTAGAGGCTGCCCCGATCGTCTATATCGCCGACGACAGCCTGCGCGCCCTGGCCGAGAGCGTCGATTTTGATGACATCTGCATTGTCTCGAAGATCGAGATCAAGGCCGGCATGGCAGAAGGCTTTACACTCGATGACCATCCGGGAGTCGCTGTCAGCTTTGCCAAAGCAGAGGGCAAAAAATGTCAACGCTGCTGGAAAATACTGCCGGACGTCGGGCTTTATGCACACCCGAACACCTGCGGTCGTTGCAGCACAGCTTTGGGGTAGCAGTCCTGCAATTAGGAAGCCCGATTGTTCAGCTACCTTGGCCATCGAAACGTTCTTTGGCCAAGGTAGATGTATTTATCGAACAGGCATTCCTCTAAATCCCCGGTCCCGCAGGGGAGGCTACTGCGCTTTGAAAGCGCGACATACGAACGGATAGCTTCGGGATCGTGCTGTTACAGAGGCAAACAGTATCTCGCCAAAGGCGCGCCTAGTCGCGACGCGGGTCCCTGGGATAGACCCCCAATATTTCAAGCTTTGCTGTGAAATATTGCAGTTCATCCAATGCGCGGCGCACAGCTGCATCGTCAGGGTGGCCCTCTATATCTGCATAAAACTGCGTCGCAGTGAAGCTGCCGCCAACCATATAACTTTCGAGTTTGGTCATGTTCACACCATTGGTGGCGAAGCCCCCCATGGCCTTGTAGAGCGCGGCAGGAATATTTCTGACCTGAAACACAAAACTGGTCATCATTCCATGGTTCCCGCGTCTTTGCATATCGGACTCGGGCGACATCACAAAGAATCGGGTGGTGTTGCTATCGTTATCCTCGATATCGCGGGCAAGGACGTCCAGACCATAAATCTGTGCGGCAACCTCGCTGGCAAGGACACCTTCGACTGAATTGTCCGAGGTGGCGAGTTCTGCCGCTGCACCTGCGCTGTCGACGGCGGCATGCGCCACCATGCCGTGACTGCGCAAAAAGCTCTTTGCCTGCGGCAATAACACAAGATGCGCCCGCACGTCGCGTATATCACTGATCTTTACCGAAGGCCGTGCCATCAGTGCAATCCGCACGCGCACAAAGCATTCTTCGACAATATGCAAACCTGATGACGGCAATAAAGAATGTATATCTGCCACCCGACCATAGATGGAATTTTCAACCGGTAGCATGGCCTGCACAGCCGCCCCGCTTTTCACGGCGTCTATGCAATCTTCGAATGTTCTGCATGGCAACGGTGTCAATTCCGGGCGCGCCGCCATACAGGCTTCGTGCGAATAAGCTCCGGGTTCCCCTTGAAAGGCGATGCATTCCATGATCAAGACCCCTGACATAGCGTTAAATTTACCCAACTGGGCGTTTGGTCGCGGGTTCTACACCTTGCCCCGACCGGGGGAAAGCCGTAGTTGAACGAAAACTAATGTAGCAGAGCGGGCGAGCCATGCTGGATACAATGACTTTCACAAAGATCTTGGGCGGCTTTTGCGGCGCATTTTTGATCTTTCTCCTCGGCAAATGGGTTGCAGAGGAACTCTATCATACTGGCGGCGGACACGGTGGACATTCCCAACAGTCATACGTGATTGATACCGGTGAAGACGACGTGGTCGAGGAAGAGGTTGTCGAGATTGATATTGCGACATTGTTGGCAACAGCGGATGCAGGCAAGGGCAGCCGCGTTTGGAACAAATGCCGCAGCTGTCACAAAATTGCTGATGGCGCCAATGGCACCGGTCCGCATCTTTGGGACGTTGTCGGACGCACCGTAGGCTCTGTTGACGGCTACGGGTACTCCGGCGCGCTGTCGGAAGTCGCCGAAGTCTGGACCCGCGAGGAGCTTTACGCCTTTCTTGAAAACCCGCGCGGATATGCACCGGGAACATCCATGGGGTTCGCCGGATTGGATAAACCAGAAGATCGCGCAAATTTGATTGCTTATCTCGCCGGCAATGGCAACTGACCAAACGCGTATAATTAATGATTAAATTTGAACCGCCGTTCCCAAAAAGGAGCGGCGGTAATTCATTTCGGTGCGACGCTTTCGACGCCAATCACTTTTTCGCGCCTTGAATGTGGGCAGAAAGGCACATTAGCTTAGATTAGATGAATGCCGGGTGCACTGGCGCAACAATATCAAGGGGAGCGTACCACCGTGACAAAACAAAACGCCACAGCAGACGTGTCAATCCGAGCCCGGGCGCTGCGAAGTGCTGCCTTGGGTGTGACCCTAAGCCTTGTTGCAGGACCTGTCTTGGCACAGGATGTAAC
>JAYQEA010000028.1:28954-30623 GCA_038138625.1 Roseivivax sp. | reverse complement strand
CACAGGAAGTAACAACCACCCACGGATATAACTTTTTTGGTAGTCTGGCTTACGGCCCAGACTTCGAACACCTCAGTTATGTCAATCCCGATGCTCCTACCGGCGGCGAAATCTCGATCTGGGCGCAGGGAACGTTTGACAGTTTCAACAATTACACGCGCAAGGGCCGGCCGGGTGCATTAGCGACATCCGGGCACGAGGACCTGCTCACCTCTGTTGCGGACGATCCAACTGCTCTTTACTGCAACCTATGCACAACAATGGAATATCCAGAGGATCTGGCTTGGGTCATCTACAACCTACGAGATGATGTGACATTTGCAGACGGCCGCCCATGGTCAGCACAGGATCTGAAGTTCACATTCGATTTGTTCATGGAACAAGGCCTGCCTTCGTTCCGCGCGGCATTTGGTGCCATGATCGCATCAGTCGAAGTGCTGGATACCCACCGCGTCAAATTTCACTTCCAACCGGACAGCCCACCGCGCGACCGTATTTCCTTGTCGGGGATTTTTCCGGCATTTTCCGAATCGTGGTTCAATGAAACCGGTGCACGGCTGGATGAAAGCACCCTCGTGCCATTCCTTGGCACCGGCGAATACGCGTTGGAAAGTTATGAGATCAACCAGCGCATCGTCTACAAACGCCGCGATGACTATTGGGGCCGCGATCTGCCGCTGAACATAGGACGTGGTAACTTTGACCAGATTCGTGTCGAGTATTTCGGTGACAGCACAGCGTCGATGGAAGGGCTCAAGGCAGGCGTGTACACATTCCGGATGGAAAACAGCTCAAAGGCATGGGCGACAAGCTATGACTTTCCAGGAGTAACCGATGGCCATGTCATCAAGACAGAGCTACCGGACGGACGACTGGCCCAGCCACAGGCTTTTGTATTCAACCTACGCCGGGAGAAATTTCAGGATCGGCGCGTCCGCGAAGCGATCGGCCAGATGTTCAATTTCGAATGGTCAAACGAATCCCTCTTTTTCGGCCTTTATGACCGCGTAGAGAGCTTTTGGGGCAATTCTGATATGCAGGCCACGGGCATCCCCGACGGGGCGGAACGTGAGCTTTTACAAGCCTTGGTAGATGACGGTCTTTTGGATGGATCCATTTTAACAACCGAGGCAATCCTGCCGCCCGTATCCGGGACACGCCGCCTAGACCGCCGTGCCCTGCGGCGTGCCTCGGCCCTAATGGACGAGGCCGGCTGGGAGGTTGGAGACGACGGCCTGCGGCGTAAAAACGGAGAGGTCTTTACGATCGAGATCCTTGAGAGCTCGCCTGCCTTTGACAGAATCATCAACCCATTCGTGGAAAACCTCAAGGCTTTGGGAATCGATGCGAAACTGGATCGCGTAGACCCTGCACAAGATACGCAAAGACAACGTGATTTCGATTTCGACATGACCACCCACAGCATGCGTCAGACCTACGAACCCGGATCCGGTCTGTTGCAGTGGTTTGGAACAGAGGCTATGGATCAAAGCACACGCAATCTGATGGGATTGTCCGATCCTGCCGTTGACAGCCTCATCGCAACGATTGTGGCCGCCGAGACCCAAGAGGATATGAAAAATGGTGTCCGGGCCTTGGATCGCGTCTTGCGTGAAAAACTTTTCTGGGTGCCGCAATGGTATAAAAATGTTCACACGGTCGCTTATTA
>JAYQEA010000028.1:0-28944 GCA_038138625.1 Roseivivax sp. | reverse complement strand
ATTATGACCAGTACGAGCATCCCGATCCGCTGCCTCCACTATCGCTTGGGCATCTTGATTTCTGGTGGTTCAATCAGGAAAAACACGACGCTTTAGTAGCCTCTGGCGCACTTAGGTAAGCGCAAAATATGGCAGCCTATATCCTGCGACGTCTTTTGTTTGTGATCCCCACGCTACTGGGGATCATGATCATTAATTTCACCTTGGTGCAATTTGTACCCGGAGGGCCAATCGAGCAGATCATCGCTCAGTTGGAGGGCGAAGGCGATGTATTGGCTGGAATTACCGGGGATAGCGGCGCCTTTGAAATCGAAAGCTCGGGCGAGACCGATTACGTCGGGGCACGTGGCCTGCCACCTGAATTTCTGGCCGAACTTGAAGCAGAATTCGGCTTTGACAAGCCGCCCCTTGAGCAATTCGTTAATATGATCTGGAAATATCTCCGCTTCGATTTTGGCGAAAGTTATTTCAGATCCATCTCGGTCGTTGACCTTGTCATTGAAAAGCTACCAGTATCCATCACGCTTGGTTTGTGGTCGACCCTGATTGCCTATCTGGTCTCGATCCCACTCGGCATCGCCAAGGCTGTACGGGATGGTGCGCCATTCGATACTTGGACCTCGGCGCTTATCATTATTGGTTACTCTATTCCAAATTTTCTGTTTGCTGTGTTGTTGCTCGTTTTGTTTGCGGGCGGGTCTTATTGGCAGATTTTCCCGCTACGCGGTCTCACCTCAGACAACTGGGATCAGCTCTCGCTGATTGGCAAAGCACTGGATTATATGTGGCACATCGCCCTTCCCGTTTTGTCGACCACTATATCTGCCTTTGCCACGCTGACCTTGTTAACCAAAAACAGCTTTCTCGATGAAATCAAGAAACACTATGTCATGACCGCGCGCGCAAAGGGCCTATCCGAACGCCGGGTGCTGTATGGGCATGTCTTTCGTAACGCCATGCTCATTGTGATTGCGGGCTTTCCGTCGGTATTCATAGGTGTTTTCTTTGGTGGGTCTGTCATCATTGAAACTATATTTTCACTGGATGGATTGGGCCGCATGGGGTTCGAAGCAGCCGTGGCCCGCGACTATCCGGTAATCTTTGGCACCCTGTTCGTATTTGGTCTTATGTCGCTTGTTGTCGGGATCCTTTCGGATCTGGTCTATGTATTTGTCGATCCCCGTATCGACTTTGAAAGCAGGGAGGGCTGAATGGTCACGCTGTCTCCTCTTAACCAACGCCGTTGGCAAAACTTTCGGAACAACCGGCGCGCTTATTGGTCATTGTGGATATTTGCTGTGCTGTTTGCACTGTCGTTGATGGCAGAAGCCATTGCCAATGACAGGCCCGTATTGGTCAGTTATCGCGGCGAACTGTTTACCCCCATCACAACCTTTTATCCTGAAACAGCCTTTGGTGGCGATTTCAGGACCGAGGCAGCCTATTCAGATCCCGAGGTCAAATGCCTGATCCTTTCAGGAGGATTGGACAG
Source organism: Roseivivax sp. (assembly GCA_038138625.1). GTDB lineage: Bacteria > Pseudomonadota > Alphaproteobacteria > Rhodobacterales > Rhodobacteraceae > JAQXDR01. The sequence continues at coordinate 27,452 of JAYQEA010000028.1, read as the reverse complement.
CTGCTTTGATGATCCCGATGGGCTGATTGACATGATCGGCGCAGGCCAAACACCCGACGGAGATTTCTACAAAGGTTGGATGATCTGGCCGCTGATTCCATACAGCTTCACCACACCGGTCGAAAGACCCGGTGCAGCCCCGCTACCACCCAATGTTCTTCAGACTTACACAATCGATATCGGCTTGGGTGCCTTTAACCCGTTCTACGTCTGGCTCGCGCCCAAAAACGAACGTGGTGGAAACCTGCTCGGAACAGACGATACCAAGCGTGACGTGGTTGCGCGTGTGATCTATGGCTTTAGATTATCGGTCTTTTTTGCCTTGATCGTTACCGCGGCGGCCTCAATCATTGGCGTCATAGCCGGTGCCGTTCAGGGATTTTTTGGTGGTTGGACCGATCTTATATTCCAACGTCTGATAGAGGTATGGGCATCGACCCCGAGTTTGTATGTGATCATCATCCTCTTCGCGATCCTCGGTCGTAGTTTCTGGCTGCTTGTCGTCCTGTCGATCCTGTTTGGGTGGACGGCCTTGGTTGGGGTCGTGCGTGCAGAGTTTCTGCGCGCGCGGAACCTGGAATATGTGCGCGCCGCAAAAGCGCTGGGCGTCAGCAACTGGAAAATTATGTTTCGCCATATGCTCCCCAATGCCATGGTTGCAACATTGACCATGTTGCCCTTTATCGTCACAGCCGCGATCGGGTCTTTGGCGTCCTTGGATTATCTGGGGTTTGGCCTTCCCTCCTCTGCCCCGTCCTTAGGAGAGCTTGCGCGGCAGGCGACCGGAAATCTGCAAGCACCTTGGCTGGGACTGACAGCCTTTGCCGTGTTTGCTGTGATGCTTTCACTTTTGGTTTTTATCTTTGAAGGTATCCGTGACGCCTTTGACCCCAGAAAGACGTTTTCATGACCGCACTGCTGAGCGTCCGCGATCTAAGCGTCCATTTTTCGCAAGACGGCGCACTTATCCCCGCAGTCAAAGACGTGTCGTTTGAGATTCACAAGGGTGAGACCTTGGCACTGGTTGGCGAGTCCGGCTCTGGGAAATCTGTGACCGCTCTCTCAACCGTTTCGCTGTTGGGGGACACGGCACAGGTTCAGGGGTCAGTGACCTATCGTGGTACACAAATGGTGAACGCCACCGACAAGACCCTGCGCGGCATTCGGGGCAACGATATCAGCTTTATTTTCCAAGAGCCGATGACGTCCCTTAACCCTCTGCACACATTACAAAAACACCTTGGAGAGAGCCTTGCATTGCATCAAGGTCTGTCAGGAGAGGCCGCTCGCACCCGCATTTTAGAACTTCTACACAAGGTTGGGATTCAAGATCCGGAAACCCGGCTGGATGCCTATCCACATCAGTTATCAGGCGGGCAGCGCCAACGCGTTATGATTGCGATGGCATTGGCGAACGGTCCTGATCTTTTGATTGCAGACGAACCCACAACCGCGCTGGATGTTACGATCCAAGCGCAAATCCTCGAGCTGTTGGCCGATCTGAAAAAGGCCGAGGGCATGAGCCTTTTGTTCATAACCCATGATCTGGGCGTGGTCCGCCGGATTGCAGATCGGGTCTGTGTGATGAAAGACGGTGAAATTGTAGAAACAGGCCCCACGTCCGCGATTTTTAATTCTCCGCAGCATCCCTACACGCAGATGCTCTTGGCCGCAGAATCGGCCGGAGTTCCGGATCCCGTACCGGACGATGCCCCCGTGGTTGTCGAGGCAGACGATCTGCGTATTTGGTTTCCAATTCAACGCGGACTGTTGCGCCGCACCGTTGGCCATATCAAAGCTGTCAATAGTGCAACCCTATCGGTCAGGGCTGGCGAAACAGTCGGTATCGTCGGAGAATCCGGGTCAGGAAAAACCACATTAGCGTTGGCGCTTATGCGATTGATCAATTCCAGGGGCGGATTGCGTTTTGACCAGCGGGACATGCGGTCTTGGTCAACCAAAGACTTGCGGTTGGCACGCTCAGAAATGCAGATCGTTTTCCAAGATCCTTTCGGCAGCCTTAGCCCAAGGATGACTTGTGCGCAGATCATCGCCGAGGGTCTTGAGGTTCATGGAAGCCCCGACGGTCGCTCACATGATGACTTGGTCACGGATGTACTGGCCGAAGTCGGTCTAAACCCAGAGTGGCGTCATCGGTACCCTCATGAATTTTCTGGCGGTCAGCGGCAGCGTATTGCCATTGCGCGTGCCATGGTTTTGCGTCCAAAGCTTGTCGTTCTGGACGAGCCTACATCCGCATTGGACATGACCGTGCAGGTCCAAATCGTTGACCTGCTGCGAAACCTTCAACGCAAATACGGATTGGCCTACGTCTTTATCAGCCACGATCTTAAGGTGGTTCAGGCGATGTCACACAGAGTGTTCGTGATGCAACGTGGTGATATTGTGGAAACAGGCGATGCCAGCGATATCTTCACCAATCCTCAAACCGGCTATACCCGCACATTGCTTGCTGCTGCGCTTAGTCACAACCCGTCTGAGGACACCGCTGCGTCGGGACAGCGATGAGCTTTCAAAACTCTTGGTCACAGTTAAACACGGTCTGGATCACCAAGGCACAGGGCATGATGGTTGCAGGCATCAGCATGATGCCGCGGCGCAAATTGCAGTAATGACGGCGTCACGCCGCACCGGTTTCAACTGGCCGTATGCAAGGTCTGGCAATCCAGTTGTCGGGCCTGCAACCTGCGGCATGCCAACTCTGCGGCGGACTGCGTCAATCCATAAAACCGCGCATCAAATTTGCCCCCTTGTGCAATAATGCGGCGTTCAGCACCGTTTAGTGTTTCCATCTCAAGCAATGCCGTTCTGAGCAGCATTTTTTGCGCGTGAAATTCCATATTGTGGGTGCCAATCGAAATTGCCCATTCACGTGGCCCGCTTCTACTTCGTCGTGACACAACGCGCACTTGGGGTTGCGGCTCCGGATCGGTGTCCGCAGTACTTTCCAAGGACAGATCAAGGGCCCTAATTTGTGGCGCCGGAGGCTTTGAGGCCACTTCCATCAATTGAGCTTCGGCCAAAAGGTCATTCATTCTATCCTGACCAATTGTAGGCGCCACATCTGCACCGCCACGACTGACAGGACGTAACGATCGGGTCACAGCTGCACGAGCGGTGCGTGTCGCCCGCCCTACGCGTCCAAGATCAGGGCTTGCAGTCGTGATACGTGTTGTGCCACCCACCCCGTCACGGCCTAAATATTCCGGTTTTGTCGGCATGGACCGCGCAACTTTGCTCGGCGCCCGGCGAAATCCAAGGTCCAAAAGTTCGGCAACTTTTGCATTTCGCCAGGTTACGCTGCGACCACCAAACACTGTGGCGATAATGCGTTCCTGGCCACGTTCAGCCGAGGCCACGAGATTAAAACCAGCGGCGCGCGTGTATCCGGTTTTTATTCCATCAGCTCCGCGGTAGCTATTGAGGAGCCGACGATTGGTATGGGAAACACTACGGACACCCGCATCTGCGGTCAGGCGCGAGAAAAGGTTGTAATACTGAGGATAATCATAGATCAAATGCCGCCCAAGAACTGTCATGTCGCGGGCAGTGCTGAGATGGCCTTTTTCCGTCAATCCATGCGCATTGCGAAATTTTGTTCGCGTCATTCCCATTTGTTGGGCAACGCGATTCATCCGTCGGGCAAAAGCAGCCTCTGACCCTGAAATACCTTCGGCTAACGCAGTGGCAGCATCGTTTGCAGATTTGACGGCTGCTGCGCGAATCAGATAGCGCAATTTGATTTTCTGCCCCGTTCGCAGCCCCAAGCGCGAAGGCTCTTCGCCAGCTGCCTTACGGGATACAGTGACAAGAGAGTCTAATGAAATCTCATTATTTTCAACTGCTTGAAATGCCACGTAGAGTGTCATCATTTTGGTCAAAGACGCTGGATGTAGCTGAGTATTGGCGTTGCGCGCGAACAAAACCTTGCCCGACCTCGCATCCATAACCAAAGCCGCGTAGGGGGCTGCAGACACCTGAAATGTCAACAAAGCCCCAAAAACCAATGAGCAAACAATCAATGTTAGACGTGCATAAACCCGCACACTCGCCAAAAGTAGCTGCGCATATGATCGCGCATTTGCGAAATATATAGCCATAACTGCCTCGGTGCCCGTTGGTTTGATCACGGGTGTTTCGGGTGACGCTAGCACAAAGCGTCTTACAAATGAAGCAGAGCGAGGCTTAAATTTCGATTTTGTATGACCTCAAAAGCATACAATATGTAGTATTTGCATGTACTTAAAATACCAAATGGATGTGAAATCTTAAGAATGCCAGCAAAATCCACAATCCGCCTTGAAATGACCCTAATTCGAAAGTTCGGCAATCAGTCCTGACAAAACGCCCAAATCAGAAATTTCACGATACCTGGGATGCGTCAATGGCTTGGGGGCCGTTTCCAATTCCCACTCAAGATCATGAGGAACAAAAACACCCCAAGCGCCTGCATCCAATGCAGGACAAACGTCCGATTTCATGGAGTTCCCAACCATCATGCATGCTGGTGCGCCTCCGGGTATCTGCTCAAAAATGTCTTCATATACCTTGGGGGTTTTATCCGACACAATATGAACCGCGTCAAAAAGCTCTCCAAGCCCAGAATGGGCGAGCTTGCGTTCCTGATGCAGCAAATCGCCTTTGGTTATAAGCAGGATCCTATAATCTTCGGAGAGGGTCTCAATCGCTTCACGCGCATGCGGTAACAGCTCAATAGGATGATCCAGCATCTCTTGTCCTGTGTCGATCAAGGCGCGAATGACCGATCCGGTCACGCGATTGTCTGTGACATCTAACGCACTTTCAATCATGGACAAAACAAAACCCTTTACGCCAAAGCCATAACGCCCGAGGTTACGGCGTTCTGCCTCGATCAAGCGCACTTCCAGCTGGTCACGCGGCGCATGATCGGACAACAAGTCAACGAATCGTGCCTGGCTCAGACTGAAAAACCGCTCGTTGTGCCACAGAGTATCGTCGGCATCAAAGGCGATACATCGGAGTGTGCGTGTCATATTTTACCTGTCAATTGTAGGTTATCGGTCTGCTAGGACTTTGCATGGACAAAGATGGCGTTATATAGCTATTTGTTCTGCGTTGTTTGATGCTTTAAATATAGTACTAAGACACGCAAGATCCGCTTTGTAGATGTAAAATGATACTGCGATGATGCCATTGAAAATGCACTTTAACGATACGGTGATGTCGACACGAGGCGCCGGGAACCCAGACGACGGGGATAGCTCGGTCGTTGTCGATACAAAGCCAAAAACAAAGCGCCCCCCGCTCTACAAGGTGCTACTCTTGAACGATGACTATACGCCCATGGAATTTGTGGTTCATGTGTTGGAACGTTTTTTCGGCCTGAACCATGCACAATCGTTCGAGATCATGCTGACCGTACATAAAAAGGGTGTCGCCGTCGTAGGGGTTTTCAGTCACGAAGTGGCAGAAACCAAGGTCAGTCAAGTCATGGATTTTTCACGGCGACATCAACATCCGCTGCAGTGTACCATGGAAAAGGAATAGGCAGCGGTTATCGTGACCCATCGCTTTGAGCACTGCCTGAAACATGGCCTTTTGGAGTTATCCGAAGGCCACGTAATATGTTTTGGGTCTGCCGTACCTCCGCTGCCCAAAGACAACACCTTGATTGTTACGCCATCGCGACCAGAACATGATGCATTTCAAAACATGGGGTGGCGCTGCACAACGTCGCCCGATGGGAAAGCTGCAATGGCTTTGGTCACGCTTCCCCGCGAAAAAGCGCGTGCCAAATCATGGATTGCGCAGGCATCGCGGGCAGTTGGATCAGGTGTAGTTGTTGTAGATGGGGCCAAAACCGATGGGGTGGACGCCATCCTGCGCGCTGTAAAAGGTCGAACAAAGTCTATTCTTGGACAGGTATCCAAAGCACACGGACGGTGTTTTTGGTTCAGTGGCGGCATGTTTGACGATTGGCTACCGCAAATGCAGGACATTGGCGGGTTTTCAACATATCCCGGGGTCTTTTCCGCTGACGGCCCTGATCCGGGCTCGCGTGCGCTTTTGGCTCATCTGCCGGTTTTATCCGGCCGTATTGCTGATCTGGGCGCCGGATGGGGGTTTCTGTCTCAAACTATTTTGAAAAATGACTCTGTGAGCGAACTGCATCTTGTCGAGGCCGATAACGACGCAATTTCTTGCGCCCGACAAAACATATCTGACGCTAGGGCGCGGTTCCATTGGTCCGATGTTACCACTTGGGCACCTAAAATAAAAATGCATGCGGTTGTTATGAATCCGCCGTTTCACGAAGGCCGCAAGGGTAAACCCGAACTTGGTCAGGCGTTTATACAAACAGCCGCACGTATTTTGATGCCAAAGGGCCAGCTTTATATGGTCGCGAACAGACATCTTCCCTACGAGACGACCTTGCAGGCGGCGTTTTCAAAAATCACCTCGATTAACACATCTGGCAGATTTAAAGTCATTGTGGCCGATACCCCTCGTCTGAGAGGATAGGGTCGCGTACTATAATATCTTGCAATCGTACAAGGGACCGCCATGTCATTCTCCATCGAAGGCAAAACAGCCATCGTCACAGGCGCTGCAAACGGTGTTGGATTGGCAATAGCCCGCCATTTTGCTAATCAAGGTGCCAATGTCATGTTTGCAGATATGGACGAAGCGGGCCTGGAAAACGAATTGGGCGCCTTGCCAGAGGACGGGACAATACGCAGCTTTGCTGGCGATCTGCGCGAACGCCTGAGCATCGCAAACTTGTTATCGGCCACACTGGATGCGTTTGACCGGGTGGATATTCTGGTGAATGGAAGCCGGCAGATCATGTCCTCTGACCCTCTTAACCTAGATGACGATTCCATCAGCGTCATGCTTGAACAAAATATGATCACGGCACTGCGGCTGTCCCAGCTGGTCGCCAAACGTATGATAAAGCAGGCCAGCCCAGACTCGGACCGGCAGGCAGGCGCGATTGTGAACCTGTCTTCTATTGCGGCGCGGCGCACGCATCCCGACCTTATGGCCTATTCTGTGTCAACGGCCGCTCTCGATCAGATGACCCGCTCCATGGCAGTGGCACTTGCGCATAAGCGCATTCGGGTCAACGCGGTTGCATTTGGTTCGGTCATGTCGGAAAGCCTGAAAGGTGCTTTGAAAGAAAACAGGTCCTTTCGCGAGGATATAGAAGATCACACACCCCTTGGGCGGATTGCCGCACCTGGCGAGTTGGCGGATGCAGTACAATATCTTGCTTCTGAAGGAGCAGGATTTATCACAGGTCAGATTATGACCGTTGACGGAGGCCGAACGCTTTTGGATCCTGTCGCTGCTCCGGCTCATTAGGAAAATCCTCATGCTTTCCTGCGACGAGCCGCAAAGACATGGCATATCCAAAAGACAAACCCCCGAACCAAAGGCCGGGGGTCATCAAAATGTGTCCACTCTGAGAACAAACGCCCTTGGGCGAGGGTCTTCAGAGCATCCCTTCGCGCTGCGCTTTCTTACGCGCCAGCTTGCGGGCACGGCGGATGGCCTCGGCCTTCTCGCGCGCTTTTTTCTCGGACGGCTTTTCGAAATGCTGCTTAAGCTTCATTTCACGAAATACGCCCTCGCGCTGGAGCTTTTTCTTGAGCGCACGAAGCGCCTGATCGACATTGTTGTCGCGAACACTGACCTGCATGTGGTTGTCACCACCTTTCTAGGTTTAAGTTGCATGGATTGCAGGAAACCGCGTGCTACCATGATTGTGAAATGGTGTCCAGTCACCCAAAGGAGCAACCGCCCGTGACCAGATTGAACGACCCACAAACCGCCCTTCTGCAAGCCGCCCTGCCCCATGTGGCCTTTGACGGTTGGTCAGACGCCTGTTTTCATGCAGCCGTGGCTGACAGTGGTGTCGATCCCACAGTTGCGCGCGCCCTGTTCCCCAGACGGGCCACTGACCTGGCACTGGCCTTTCACCGGCAGGGTGACGCGGCAATGGAAGCAGCGATAAGATCAAGAGATCTTAATGGTTTACGGTTTCGTGACAAGATAGCGCTGGCCGTGCGCCTCAGGTTAGAAGGTATTGATGATAAAGAAGCCGTGCGTCGGGGGGTCACGTTAATGGCCTTGCCGATGAACGCGCCCGATGGGGCCAAGGCGATTTGGGGAACGGCAGATCGGATCTGGACCATTCTTGGCGACACCTCGACCGATCATAATTGGTACAGCAAACGCGCGACCTTGTCTGGGGTCTATTCGGCAACCGTCCTGTATTGGTTGGGCGACGATTCGTCCGAGCATCAGGCAACGTGGGAGTTCTTAGACAGACGTATCGACAACGTGATGCAGATAGAAAAACTAAAAGGTCAAATGCGCAAGGCGCCCGGCTTGGGGCCATTTGTTCAAGGCGCCGAAAAACTTCTATCGCGTGTGCGCCCGCCGCAGATGCCCAATGACTTACCAGGGCGATTTAACGCATTCATGTATAAAGATACGCCATAGCATCTGCAAAAACGGCTTGGCTGCACAACTGTCATTAAGGCGCGATTTGCCGTTAGGTTGGGAGCTTGGGGCAGGTCATCTTCTGGTCACGGCAAACAAGGCTGGCCCATACGGGGCCTTCACAGGATGTTGGCCGAAAGTGCGCAAACAGGGGATTTCAAACTGACCGACCTCGTCTTTGCGCCATCGCGATAGTTTCCCCCACTTCGTTAGCCTGATAAGCTTATACGCAACGAAAGGACCTCTTATGACCCAAACGATGCGCGCCGTTGAAATAACCGAACCAGGTGGACCGAACGTCCTGAAAATGACGTTCAATCGTCCCTTACCTACTCCGGGTCCCGGACAGGTTCTGCTCAAAGTCGCGTATGCTGGTGTGAACCGTCCAGATGCCTTGCAACGCGCAGGAAGCTATAATCCCCCCCCCGGGGCAAGCGATCTTCCCGGTTTGGAGGCTTCTGGCGAAGTTGTGGCACTTGGATCGGATGTCCATACGTTGGCAATGGGGGATCAGGTCTGTGCCCTGCTGCCAGGCGGGGGCTATGCGGACTATGTCGTTACACCCGCCGCGCATTGCCTGCCAATTCCAACAGATATGTCGATGCGGGATGCGGCCTGCCTGCCTGAAACATTCTTCACCGTTTGGAGCAATGTCTTCATGCGTGGCGGCCTGCAAGCGGGCGAGCGGTTTCTCATCCATGGCGGATCATCAGGAATCGGAACCACAGCAATCCAGCTGGCGCGGGTCTTTGGCGCTCGGGTCTTCGTGACAGCAGGCTCTGAGGAGAAATGCAAAGCCTGCCTTACACTCGGTGCGGAACGTGCAATCAACTATCGCGATGAAGATTATGTGGACGTGCTGCAAAACGAGGGTGGTGCAGATATAATCCTAGACATGGTCGGAGGGGATTACATCCAGCGTAACCTCGCCACATTGGCCGAAGACGGTCGGCTTGTTCAGATTGCATTTCTGCAGGGACCCGTCGTCAAACTGAACCTTGCTCCGTTGATGGTCCGACGCCAAACGATTACGGGCTCGACCTTAAGACCACAGAGTGATCTCGCAAAAGCCCGAATTGCAGATGAGTTGTTGCACAAGGTATGGCCTGTTTTAAATGCAGGCCGCATAGCACCAGTGTTCGACAGCGAATTTCCCCTGTCAGAGGCAGCCGCCGCACATGCGCGGATGGAAAGCTCTGCCCATATCGGAAAAATCGTTTTGCGCGTTTGCGACTAAATCTATGATCTTGAAACATGCGAAACCGGTCATACCCGCACCGAACGGAGGAATCTTATGATTCTATGCTGTGGAGAAGCCCTGATTGATATGCTGCCCCGCAATAGTACAGAGGGCGAAGACGCCTTTGCGCCCCATGCAGGCGGGGCGGTGTTCAATACTGCAATAGCACTTGGACGATTGGGGGCCCCTGCCGGATATTTTGGTGGGCTGTCTAAAGATCTGTTTGGCACACGGCTGACACATCAGTTGGCCGCTAGCAAAGTCTCCTCGGATCTGTGTCCTAAAAGCGACCGCCCAACCACCTTGGCTTTTGTGACACTCACGGACGGTCAGGCGACATATGCATTTTATGATGAAAACACAGCCGGACGGATGCTATCGCTTGCAGATTTGCCGGATCTTGGCGCAGAGTGCTCAGCCTTGTTTTTTGGCGGGATCAGCCTTGTCAGCGAACCCGCTGCAAACAGCTATGCCGAATTGTGCCTGCGGAATGCCAGACAAAGGGTGATCATGCTGGATCCCAATATCCGGCCGGGCTTCATTACAGATGAAAGCGGGTACCGAGATCGCTTGAACCGGATGCTCGGAGCTGCCGACATTGTGAAAGTCTCTGACGAGGATCTGGACTGGATCGGAGGGGGTGTTGGTAACCTTCTAAACCTTGGTGCGCGTTTGGTTGTTGTGACCAAAGGCGCAAAAGGAGCCGAGGTTTATCGTGGCCAAGGGCGCTTTGAGGTCGCCGCGAAACCTGCACAGGTTGTTGATACCGTCGGAGCCGGAGATACCTTTAATGCAGGGCTTTTGGCGGGCCTTGATCGCGACGGTTTACTAACGCGCGCTGCCTTGACAAATGCCAGTGATGACGCCCTGCGGCCCGCACTTGATCTGGGGATCACAGCGGCGGCGGTGACCGTTGCCCGCGCCGGTGCAAATCCACCATGGTATGCAGAGTTATGAGAGCTTTACTACAGCGCGTTACCCGAGCCGCAGTTGACGTCGATGGCGAAACGATCGGCGACATTGGGCGTGGTGTTTTGGTTCTTGTATGCGCCATGCAAGACGATGACAGACAGGTGGCCGAAGCGCTGGCAAAAAAAATCTCAAAGCTTCGAATTTTCCAAGATGACGCTGGAAAGATGAATCGCTCTTTGACGGATGTAGGTGGAGGCGCTCTGGTTGTGAGCCAGTTCACCCTGGCTGCAGACACCAAAAGGGGAAACAGACCCGGCTTTTCCCAGGCTGCACAACCAGATCAGGGGGCAGCCCTGTATCACCATTTCGCTGACTCACTCAAAGACCTGAACATACCTGTGTCATTGGGTCGTTTTGGCGCGGACATGCAGGTTAGCCTTGTCAATGACGGGCCAGTCACAATTTGGCTGGATACGGATACCTGATCCAGCTGTTTCGCAATCTACACCGGATCATCCGTCCCAATCATATGATGAAATAACAAGCGGTAACGGGTCGTGAGGGTCAGCCATCCCGTCCCATCGCGCCAAGATGTAGCCATTGCCCAAGGCCGACAGCATGTCATCATCATAGGCTTCGAACCCATGCGTGATCTTGTCGGGCGAAATACCGCTTAATCGGTCGGAGGATAGGAATATCAGCTCATCCTCTTCCCCGTCTGGGCTCCAATAAAAATCAATCTGATGGTCCCAGGCCGTTTGATCACCCCTGTTTTCCATTTCATATCTTAGGACGAACTGATCGCGTTCAAGGCCTTCAGCGTGCCAAGACATATGCGTAAGAACTGGATCTGCAGGCTTCGGAACCTGCACGGGTTGCGCGAGCGCTATCGGATCAGACATCTGCCCTGTATCACGACGTTCTGCGCGTACAAAAAGCCACCCATCGCCTGCATGGGTAAGGATATGGTCCTGAATGCGGATCTGTAAGGGCCCATCATCTATGGCTGGGTCGCGTTCAATATCCAAGACCCGCGCAGTTGTCAGATCAAAGTACGGTGATGGCGACCAATACGTCACAACATCCACTGATGGCAAATCCTGTCCCAGCGTGACGGACAGCCACATATCTTGCCCGTCAGCCAGTACAGCATCCGGTGTTGTGACCGTCTGAACCCAGTCCAGCTGTGTTTCATGCGTCAGCCGAAGAGCCCCTTGTTCATTAAATGACAGGGTCGCCTCATCAGTCATGTCAGCAAGCACGAGGCTACCATCTGCGTGCAACTGCCAATACAGATCAGTGCTGGCAAGGATCACAGAGCCGTTGTCATCCACGGACAGGTCAAAATCAGGGCCATGGCTGAAGCCCGGCAAACTGATCTCCGGTCCGATAGTTGCGCCGACATCATCTATACGCTGGACCCGGTGGCTATATCCTGTGCCCATTTGAAGGCTCCAGCCAACCAGCCAACCGCCATCCGGCAATGCAAGAACCTGGGCTGCCGACTGATTGCCCCATGCAAAACTGTTGACTTTGATGACAGAACCGATTGTTCCAGCAGCATCAATGGTCACGGCTGCAATCCCACTGCCATAGGCATCAACACCCCAACCGGACCAGACCACCAAACTGGTATCTTTTTGCGATGCCGCTGCGACTTGGCCACTTAGCAGACCAGCCCAAATCGGTCCGTCAGTGCCTGCAACGCCATGATCGTTATGCCAGATCGCTGTGCGATTATCGGCTAACAACAGGGCACCTTCTCCCGTCCCCAAGATATCCTCTTGCCCAAACCGGTCCCGCAAAACAATTTCACGTTCACCAGCACCATTTGGCCGATCAAATACGATCAAACCATGAGTCGAACCCAGATCAGGGCGTCTTGCACCGTCAGATGCAATCATCCTCGCCTCTGCCAAGGGTCGTCCTATTTTGTCAAAGCTGCGGGCCCAAACAGTGGAAGATGTATTGTGATCATAGCCATATTCGGTCCAGACCGCTTGATAGCCTCCATCCTGCACCACACTGTATTTGAGGTCCTGACGAACCCGCGTGGCTGATGGGAACGTGACCCATGGATCGAGATCAGAAGGTGAAATCATGTTAAAAGGGAACCAAATAATATTTGACACAACCTTTATAGGTTAACTGACTTCAACGAATTGGATCAAATTCTTTCCTAATGATTGGTTAAAACGCCTTGTCAGACCCGGCGCTGCGGGCTCAACACGTTGCCGGACGCAGATCAATCTCATGAAACCCGACAAAAAGAACCACTATGGTTTACCGATCAATTGTGAGTTCGGTGTGTTGGTCGTCGTCGCAGTTAACGACATACTGTGCATGGTCATCGCTGTCCGTATTGCCTGCACGCCTGGTGCGTGTGACGGGGAAACAGAGTCCCGAACAATTTTTTTACTAATTGTTTTCATAGCATTTCCAAACACAACACTGGGTCATTAACCAAACTGTAACCATGCCAGTGTTCTCTCGAAATTGGGCAGCAGTATGCCGAATTACGCAGTTTTTTTGCCTTAAAAATTTTTTAATCAGCCTCACCTTAGGTTCCTTTTGGAGGGTATTAAATTTTTTATTTATTATCAGATGTGTAGGAATAGTTGCATGTAAAAAGAAACTGCAACCTGAGGAAAAACTATACCAAAGAGCTCCGACACCTATCAGCAAATCAACACGGCAAACGGCATTCGCCTGTAGTTTGCCACATTTTTACCAATAACTTATCCACTTGGCCGCTAGAAACACAGCGTTTCCCCTTAAGGGAGAATCATTTCCAGAGCATAGGTTCTGAAACTTTCGCAGACGCAATCGCTTACATGGCAGCGACACCTAGGAAATACGCTGCACCTGTAACTACGGCCAGTCCCAAAACAACGGCGGCAAGGATTTTCAGAACAGACCAAGGTCGCTCGCCCTGAACCTTACCAGTCTGAGCATTCACAACGAACCGATAACTGCGTCCGTTGTATTTGTAAGCAGCAACCCATAGTGGCAACAGAATATGTTTAAAGGTTACACTATCGACTTGTGTGTAACGCTCTGAGATCCGTTGATGATCCCCACCGATATCCTGCCGGATGTCCTGCTTGATCTTTTGGTCTATGTGAATCTTGGCGTATTCATACCCATCCAACAAAGACACCGTATAGCCTTCGGCCTGAAACCCTGAAAGAGCCTCGGGTTGGTAGGGTCGCAAAGCCCTCAGATCCCAAGGCTGTAGATTATCCACAATCCATTTTGGCAGCGCTTTTGACCCGAGTATGAGAATATCATTAAAACGTCGGGTCACTTGGCCTGATACCGGTCTCCAATCCGTGCGTTGCTCGCGCCTTGATTTTCCGCCAGCCAGCTGAACTGTGACAAAATAATTACGACCACGCAGTCCAGAGTAGCGTGTCTTGGTTGCGGCATCAAACGTCCAGAATGGTGTGTAGATTCCCTGCATCCTTCGACCACCTCTGGCATAAGACTGCAACTTTTGAGGTGCGAACCAAAGGCTACCCAACCAGTCTCGCATGGCCGCCAAAGCTGCCTCCTGATCCAGAATAAAAAGCAACAGACCCTGCGGTTTGATATGGCGATGCGTGCCGGTATCTGCCACCAGAGGTGTCGCGCAATACGGACATTCCTTGGCATGTATGGCACCGTCCAGTGTGACCTGCGCCGCACAGCTCGAACATACAGTCACCCGGATTTCTTCGATATCCTCAGCCGCTTCTTGTGTTGATAAAAACTGACGTATGTCATGTTCACGCCCAACAGATGTCCTGTTTCCCGCCGCTTTGGCCCATGGCCCAAGGGATGGCAGATCTTCTGTTGATCCGCAATGATCGCAAGACAGTCCGGCAGTTTCGGGATTAAAGCGCATGTCCGACCCACAATGTCTGCACGGACACCTGAACTCTTCCGTCGGTGTCCGCGTTGCAGGCGGCACAGGGGGCCGGGTCATTACGCTATCCGACTGGTGGAGGAGGCGGTGGAGGCATGATTGTAAAAAGTTGCGCCAATTCGGTCACGTCTGAGGCGCGCTTCCAACCATCTTGCCCTGCTGTCCAAACGAAAGTGTCCCGGCTAAACTGCCCGTCGCTGGCCATACGGCCGAGACGCGCCTTTGAGTAGGGTCCAGATGTCTGGCCATTCTCGGCAATATGCCACACGTGTTCGACGGGCGGCGGCGGGGGCGGTGCCGCAGACGCAGGCTGCGGTGCGCCACCCCATGGTCCACCTGTCTGCTGCTGAGCCATAGACATGCCAAGCTGGGCACCAAAGCCCATTTCCATCGCCCCACCGGCAGCTGAGCCAGGCTGTCCCATAGCTTCGGCCGCTTTCCATTTCATATGATCATCAAGGTTGCCGGCAAGACCCCGCGATGTGCGGGCATCCATAGCTTTTTCAACTGCAGGTGGCAGAGAAATATTTTCAATGTAAAGTTCAGGCAATTCCAGCCCATATCCGGCGATCGTGGGCGCAATGGCGTCTGCAACCAGTTTGCTGACATCAGCGGTGTTTGCCGCCATGTCCAGCACCGGTATACCAGACTGGGCAATGCTTTGACTAAAGGCCTGAACGATAATGTTGCGAATTTGATAGCTGATCTCATCAGCAGTGAAATTGCCATCCGTGCCCACTATCTCTGTTAGGAACTTTGCCGGATCCGAAACCCGGATTGTATATGTACCAAAGGCGCGCAAGCGCACCGGTCCAAATTCAGGGTCACGACACATAATGGGGTTTTTGGTACCCCATTTCATGTTCGAAAACCTTGTGGTGTTGACGAAATAGACCTCGGACTTGAAAGGAGATTGAAACCCGTGATCCCAATGCTGCAACGAGGTCATAACCGGCATGTTGTTTGTTTCCAGCATGTACAGTCCTGGCGTAAAGACATCTGCCACCTGGCCTTCGTGCACAAATACGCCCGCCTGCCCCTCGCGTACGGTCAGCTTGGCACCGTATTTGATCTCATGACCTTGTCGGTCAAACCGCCAAACCATGGTATCGCGTGTATCATCCGTCCAGTGGATAACATCAATGAATTGGCCGCTCAGAAAATCCCAGATGGGCATGGTCAGAATCCTTCGGATAAAGGTGGGCGTAATGTATTGGCAAGAGCACGCGCACGCTGGCGGGCCTGCCCAGGCGCAAGTCCCGGCGGCATACCGGGATTGTAGAGAAGGCGCAAAAGATCATCATCCAAGTGCGTCAAATATGCAAATTCGTCATCATCATTGAACACGGATGGACGTGCCAACGGGCTATCATTAGACAATCCCAATCCCTGAGCGATCTCTTCGTGATAACAACTTTGACGCATCACCGGTCCCAGCTCTGCACGGATAACGGCGACAGCCTGAGTGATTGTATTCTTGGTACCGGTGTCCTCGCGTGTAAAGACAAGGCACTGTACGTCGCGGGGCATTTGAGACAAGAGCGACAGGGTTGCCAACTGTAATCCGGGTGACAAAATCTGTACACGCTCCAGCAGTGTTTCGCGATCATCGCGTCCAACAACGAAGACATGAAAGTTGGGGTTGCGTTCTGTCAAAGAAATTGAATGACCTGTGATCCGTGTCAGGCGCGTCACCGTTTGGGCAACAAAAAGCCTGTCGCCCCGCCGGATGTCAGACGGCGCACCTGAGCCAAAGGTCAAGGACACGCGCACAGGGGCCGCCCAACGCCGAACAGGGCGCAGCGAAGAACGCGCCGTTTCCAACCCTTGTCCGGGTGCATATTCATTACGAAGCGCCACTTCAGCAAAACTTTCAACAAGCCGCGTGGCATCTACAGGAATGTCTTCTCCGCCGTTGCGGCGCAGATCCCCACTTGCGATCAGGCCGCGTTCCATTTGATGATAATGCCGGGCCAGATTTTGACTGGCAAGCGATCGGGGCGACGCCGGCAAAGACACTATCGCCGCTTCGGGAGAACCGGCCGCCGTCATCAACGGGCTGCCATCAGGGTTTGGCAAGGGGATCGTTTCTGCACAACCCACCAAAAACAAGCCCAGAAATCCGCTGCACAGATACCTGAAAAACCGGTCGTGCTGCCCCATCTTAGGTTGATGGCTTCGAGGGGGCCTCGGCAGTCCCAACATTGCCCTGTTGTCGCTTGGCTGACGCCAGCGTGTCGCGCAAATCTGCTTCCATTTTCTTTAACTCTTCCTCAGCCGCAGCACGAGCCCGTTTGCCGTCATCCGCAATTTGCAGGCTTTCTTGTATCGTACCGATCAGATCAGCATTGGCAGCTTTTACCGCCTCGATATCGAAAACGCCCCGCTCTATCTGCCCACGCACAGATTGGTTAGCCTGCCGCAGATTTGCAGCATTTGAGGTAAGCAACTCATTTGTAAGATCGTTGGCCTCTTTTACGGCCGCCGCCGCTTCGGAGCTACGCTGAATGGTCACTGCCTGTGCCAGCTGGGTTTCCCAAAGCGGAACTGTGTTTACCAATGTGGAATTGATCTTGCTGACCAGAGACTTGTCGTTTTCCTGCACCAACCGGATTGATGGCAGCGATTGCATGGTGACCTGACGTGTCAATCGCAGATCATGAACCCGACGCTCAAGATCGTCCCGTGCTGCCCGCAAATCCCGCAATTCTTGCGCTTTCATCACCTGATCGTCCGCTTCGGCAGCTGCAACTTCTGCCTCTTTCGCAGGGATTGACGTGTCATCAAGCTCACCAAGCTTAGCGTCCCCAGCCGCAATATAAAGCGCCAGTTCCTCATAGAATCCGAGCGTCTTTTCATACAGCAAATCCAATGCCCTGATATCTTTTAATAGGGTATGTTCATGATCCAGCAAGTTGTCCGTGATCCGGTCAATCTGGCCTTGGACCTCTTCGTATTTGGCAGTGAATTTGGCCAGCGGTGCCGCACGCCCCATCAGCTTTTCCCACCAGCTCTGTTTGCGACGCACATCCAGCTCACTGACCGAAAAGCCTCTGATGGTGGTGACAATATCACGCAAAGAATCGCCTGCTGGCCCGACATCTTTGTTTTTGACATCAGCAAGCATCGCCTGGCTGATTTCCTGAAGTTCGGCTTGGGCAGCAGAGCCGAATGTTATGATCGACTGACTATCGGTCATATCGATTTCAGATATACGTGATTTAATTTCGGTCGTTGTAGACGGGTCGGCCTGCGTCAATGGCACAATCGTTCCAGGTTCCGTTGGAATGACCAAACCCGAACCGGCGACTTCGTCGACAATAGCCGTTACTGCACGCGCCTTTTCACTGATTTCTTTTGACATCTGTTGTCCCTTTTTCGTACAGGCCGGCTTAGTCCAGTCGCAGACCTTCGCGCTGTAGCCGTTCCCGCAATACGTCAATTTCAATATTCAGATCTTGCGCATTATCTAGCAGAAGCTGTTCTAGCTTGCGTCCAAAGCTTACTTCCAAATCACCAAGCAATGCTTCGAAAGCGTGCTTCGCGTCTGGGTCGCCCGACCGCTCTTGAACGTCCGCAAATTTCAAAGCAGCCTCTTTTGCACCATTTAAATACACACCTAGAAACTTTCTTGCCGCACTTAGATCGCGCGGATCTTCTTCTACAGTGCGAATTATGTCGCGCACTTGATCGGTAAATCGTTCAAGACGTGCTTGAATGCGTCGGTCATCAACCCGTGCGACAGCCTGCGTGATCTGTGCCAGATGCGCCTCGGCCTCAGTCACAACACGGGCCACGCGATCTTGTTGAAAGCTATCAACACCGGTCAACTGCTTATCACGCAATGGATCGAGACCAAAGGCTGCAAGCTGCAGGACTGTCGCTGAACCACCGTATAAAACCGCAGCTAAGATCGACGGGTCGTTCCGCCATGCCGCACCAGCGATACCGATACCTGTAAAGACCGCGCCAAAAATCTTGCGGGGAATTGCAGGGCGCTTGGCAACCCGACGCGCGTCATACGCAGCCTCACCGGTCAAGCCTTCGCGTAACAACCATGCCCCTAGCAGCAAGAGTGCGGCAGCGACCAGTCCTGTCACCATCGACACAGCGCCGGACATCACGGATGTGACAGCAAGGACCACGGGTGGCACAAACATGATATTGGAACGTGCGCCAGCTTTCCGCGGGCGGGCACCCCGATAGGCTGCTTTGGTATCTGGCGGGGTTTGGCTGCCAGCCTTTTCAGGGCTGAATGTGCCTCCGTAGCGTTTCGCCATGGATCACAGCCCCCCCAGCAAACCGGTCACAACTCCAAAGACCAAAACGATCAAAAGAATGTAGGCGTATTTCTGAATACTTCTGCCAGACACTGGCGGGGTCCTCGCATCATCGTCAATGGCTAAAACTTAGGTGTTTCCACGCACGCATTCCAGAGGCACGCGCGAAAAAGCTGTTTAAGACATTGTCAGATTATATACACGCAGAATCTGGATAAATAACTTGGGCACGCCCGGATTACGGCGCAGGCACAGGTAATTCAGATAATTTATTAAATGTCAGGTCAAAGGCCTCAGAAAGATCTGACAACAACAACAGATATGTGGCTTTAAGTTGTGAATCGGGTTCTTCTGCATAAGCCTGTGTAAAGACTTCCGTGGCATTTGCGACCTCGGTCAGAACCTGCCGAAGGGCAGGCGTTGCCGCCTCAATCAGGGTTGGCTCCTCGGCCATCCGGTCCAAAATAGCCTGCCGGAACGACAATGTGCGTGATAAAACATCAGCCTCTTCAAGAGGGGCCACCTGTTCAGGCAACAGATTTAACACGCGCTGCGCAGCTAAAAAAATCTTGTATCCTGTTTCTGTGGCTTCGCGCCGCAATCGCAAACGAAACGTCAAAAGCGGATCAGATCCAAATCCATGTATCGTTAATGCTATAGCCAATAACGCCAAACCTGTGGCGCCCCAAATAGGAACCCCGCGAAATAACGTCAGCAGCAAAACAGTCGCGCCTATCAGCAAAGCACCAAGGGACTTTGCAGGCCAGCGACGTGGTCTTTGCACACCGCGAAACAGGCAATACCCACCGCCAAGAAACAAGCCAAGGCCAATCAGCGCAGCCAGAACGTTACTCGCGTCGCCGCGAAGCAGCCAAAACACGAGCGGAACTGCCGCCGTGGACAGAAAAAAAACCGTGCGCGGCTGTCGACGGCGGAGTGGATAAATGGAACCTTTCACAACGGAAGACCTGCAATCAACAGAACCAATATCCAGAGCATGACCACAGCAAGGTTCCTGTGCCACTCGTGGAACCTGCGTCTGCTAACCAAAGACGCCGTCAGAACATCGCTCACATCGCGCACGACTACGCTTAGAAACGCAGCAGTGATGCAAAAGCTCGCCAACAGTAGGATCAGTGAGAGTGCCGACAAAATCATGTTCGCAGTTTTATGGATGTTTTAGGCAAAAAAAAGGCAATGCATACTGCTCAGGGCGAAACAGTCAGTTTCGCCGAGTTGGTTTACGGCGGCGTTGCGGTTTCGGGCGCGGCGGCTGAGTGGCATCAAGGCCCAACTGATCTCGGAGAACCCTTCGACGCACTTCCTCCACCTTGCCCGACGCGAGGGTGCCCAACTGAAACGGACCATAGCTGATCCGGATCAGTCGATTGACTGCAAGCCCGAGATCCGCAAGCGCGCGACGGATCTCACGGTTCTTACCTTCTCGCAATCCAACCGTCAGCCAGGCATTGGCTCCCTTTTGCCGATCAATCGTCACATCCATTGGCTGAAACCGCTCTCCATCGATCACAAGGCCCTGCCGCAGCGGGGCCAGTGTTTCGTCCGTAGGCCGTCCGTTTAGGCGTACCCGATAACGTCGCAGCCACCCTGTCGAGGGCAGTTCAAGCTTGCGTTTGATCCCACCATCATTGGTCAGCAAAAGCAAACCTTCCGAATTCAGATCCAACCGGCCGACGCTCATCACACGGGGCATATCCTCCGGCAGATCGTCAAAAATCGTCGGACGCCCCTGTTCGTCTTTGGTAGACGTCACAAGCCCTGTGGGTTTGTGATACATCCACAGTCGTTCCGGCTCCGGCGCGTCCAAAGGACGGCCATCAACAGTGATCTTGGAACTGGCTGTCACATTAAGCGCGGGACTTTGAATGACGTCACCATCCACAGCCACGCGGCCGGCCTGGATCATTCGTTCGGCTTCACGTCGAGAGGCGACCCCAGCACGAGACAGAACTTTGGCGATGCGATCACCGGGGGGGGTGGTCTGAGCGGGCTTGTCGGAAGATGTCGGTTTGGTCATGCTGCGGCTTAGCCCGTGAAAGACGCCAAGAAAAGCAGTTTTGCGCTAGGCGCGCCCACAGCTTCGGTTTAATAGGCGATATGACACCTCGCACACACATGTCTGCCGCACTGATCGAGGCCAGAGCCGCGTGGACCCGTGGTGAAGTTCCCGTTGGCGCGGTCGTCGTCAGTCCATGTGGCAGTATCGTATCGCGGGCCGGAAATCGCACGCGGGCATATTCGGATCCGACTGCGCATGCTGAAATACTTGCCCTGCGGGCTGCATGTGCCGCAAGTGGCTCTGAACGTTTGCCAGACCACAGCATGTTCGTCACTCTGGAACCCTGCCCCATGTGCGCCGCAGCTATTGCCGCAGCCAGGATAAAGGTTCTTTATTATGCTGCCAGTGATCCGAAGTCTGGCGGCGTTGCACACGGTGCGCGCATTTTTTCACATGCACAATGCCATCACCGACCGGATGTCTTTGAGGGTCTTATGGAACAAGAGGCATCTGACCTTTTGAAACAGTTTTTCGCAGAACGGCGCGCATGACCAAAATCGTATTGTTCAACAAGCCGCATGGCGTTCTGACCCAATTCACCGACAAAGGATCAAAAGACACGCAGCGCCCCACGCTGTCGTCTTTCATAAACATCCCAGACGTTTATCCCGCGGGCCGTCTTGATCGCGATAGCGAGGGTTTGCTGATCCTGACAGACAACGGTCAGCTGCAGGCTCGTATCGCCAACCCGCGGTTTAAGTTGTCAAAGACTTATCTGGTGCAGGTAGAAGGCCGTCCGACACGAAACCAACTGCAACAGTTATGCCAAGGCGTGACACTGCGCGATGGACCAACACGCCCTGCCAAGGCCGTTCAAATCGACCCACCCGACCTATGGCCTCGTGATCCACCCGTCAGATTCCGCAAAACGGTTCCTGACAGTTGGATAAAACTGGTTCTGACCGAAGGCCGCAATCGGCAGGTCCGCCGTATGACTGCACATGTTGGGCTGCCGTGCCTGCGGCTGGTTCGCTGGTCTATTGGAGAATGGTCCTTAGACGGGTTGCCAACCGGAGAGTGGCGTCATGTTAAACCCATTTCGCCAAAGGTGGCAGGCTCATAAGAACAGCATCCGGATTATGACCTGTTTCAAGGCCAAACTTCGTGCCCCGGTCGTACAAAAGGTTATATTCCGCATATAGCCCGCGATGGCGCAACTGTACGTCCCGCTCTGCCTCATCAAACGCCAAGCTGCGCCGGCGTTCGACTAGCGGCACATAGGCCGGCAGAAACGCGCGGCCAATATCCTGCGTCAGCGCAAAATCCGCACTCCAATCACCAGTACAGCGGTCGTCCATAAAAATACCTCCCACACCACGCGCACGACCGCGATGAGGTATGAAAAAGTAATCGTCAGCCCAAGCCTTGAGCCGTGGGTACAAATCGTCACCATGCGCCTGCAAATGTTGTTTCTGGGTTGCATGAAAGTGCGCGGTATCGTTTTCATATTCGATACAGGGGTTCAGATCAGATCCTCCGCCGAACCACCATGCTTTTGGTGTCCAGAACATGCGCGTATTCATGTGAACCGCGGGAGCATGTGGGTTTCGCATATGTGCCACAAGGCTGATACCAGACGCCCAGAACCGAGGATCATCGCCCAAATCCAATCCACGACGCCCCGCCATTGCGGCCTGCGCGCGTGCCCCAAGCTGGCCATACACAGTAGAAATATTAACGCCAACTTTCTCGAACACGCGACCGCCGCGAAGGACGCTCATCATGCCGCCTCCTGCATCTTCGCCATCAGGGGCATCGCGTTTTGTGTGCGTAATCTCAAACGTTCCAACAGGTTCATTGGCCAGGGGACCCTTTGAATGGCTCTCTTCCAGGGATTCGAAAGCTGCTACTATTTGGTCACGCAGTTGGCGAAACCACGTTGAAGCCTTTTCTTTTTCCGCTTCCATATCAGGCACATAAGATACGTTCATTGTGGCTCCGTTAAGTTATACATTTTGAGCAGACATCAGATCGTCCAGGATCATCGCTGCCCCTTTTTCTGCCATCATAATCGTGGGGGCGTTCGTATTTCCACTGGTTATGGTCGGCATCGCGCTGGCATCTATCACACGCAAACCTGCAAATCCACGCAGACGCATGCGTGCGTCCAATGGCGCGGCATCATCAGATCCCATGGCAACCGTTCCAACCGGATGAAATATGGTCGTTCCAATCTGGGCCGCCGCCTGTGCCAGATCCTCTTCGGTCTGCGCCTCAATTCCAGGGCGGAACTCTTCTGGGCCAAATTTTTCTAAAGGTTGCTGCGCCATAATTTTGCGCGTCAGCTGGATCGCAGCGCAAGCCGTGCGCCGGTCGCCAATGGTGGACAGATAGTTAGGCGCGATCTCGGGTGCATCACGCCAGTCCGCACTCACTGCACGAATGTGTCCACGGCTTTCCGGCCTCAAATGACACACACTTGCGGTAATTGCAGGAAAGTCGTGCAATGGTTCGCCAAAAGCGTCCAAAGACAACGGCTGGACATGATATTCCAGATCGGCAGTCGCCAAGCCGTCCCGCGAACGTGCAAAAGCACCCAGTTGGCTTGGCGCCATGGACATTGGTCCACGGCGCTGGAGCGCGTATTGCGCGGCAATACTGACCTTGCCCCAAAAGGAATTTGCCATTGTGTTCAGCGTTTTGCCCGCTTGCAAGCGCCACGCGCATCGAAGCTGCAGATGATCCTGTAAATTAGCCCCCACCATCGGCATATCCGCCTGTATCTGGATGCCCAAGCTGCGAAGGTGCTCGGCAGGCCCTATACCTGACAGATGCAGAATATGCGGGGAATTTACGGCACCGGCACTCAGTATAACCTCTTTAGCTAACGCGTGATGTTCATTGCCGCCCTGATCATAGATCACGCCAGTGCATTTGCGTCCTTCAAATGTCAAACGCTTAGCCTGTGCTTTGGTCTGAACCTGTAGATCAGGCGCACGCGCACTGCGTAAAAAGGCCTTGGCCGTGTTCAAACGCCAACCATTGCGCTGATTGACACGAAAATAGCCAACACCTTCGTTGTCACCGGTGTTAAAGTCGTCAACCAATGGCAGACCTGCCGCAACAGCTGCATCGCGCCAAGCATCCAACACATCCCAATGAAGCCGCTGATGATCTACCCGCCATTCCCCGCCGGTTGCATGCAGATCACTCGCACCATCTGCATTATCTTCCGAACGAAGAAAGAAAGGTAAGACATCGTCCCACCCCCAACCGTCAAGACCAGCCTGACGCCAGCCGTCATAATCGGCAGACTGCCCGCGCAAATAAAGCATACCATTGATCGAGCTGCATCCACCCAAAGCCCGCCCTCGGGGATAGATCAAACTACGGCCGTTCAATCCGGGTTCCGCCCGTGTGCGATACATCCAGTCCGTGCGTGGGTTCCCAATACAATATAAATACCCCATGGGAATATGGATCCAAAAATAGGTGTCGGATCCGCCAGCCTCAAGCAAGAGAACCTTCTTGCCCGCCTCGCCCAAGCGTTTGGCCAAAACACATCCAGCGCTGCCGGCTCCGATTATAACCACATCCCATGGCATGGCTTTTTTCCCCGCTGAATTCTTTGGCTCTTAGCGTGGCCCAGTCTGTGCGCGGGGGCAAGCAGGTTCAAAGGGGTAGAGCTGTCGTCTGGCTAATCGTTCGCAATGAAAAACTGGACTTCATATTGGCAACCCCCGGCAAACGGGACAAATGCTGGCGATGTATACGCGCAAAATCTTCGGCATCTTCCGCCACAACCTTAAGAACGTAATCCGCAGTGCCAGCCATAAGATGACATTCCATCACATCCGCAAGACGCGCGACGGCACGCTCGAAAGCTTCAAGCACATCCTCGGCTTGTGCAATCAACGTAATTTCAACAAAGACAAGCGTCGGCAAGCCGATGCGTCGTTCATCAAGCAAGGCAACATATCCCCGAATATAACCATCATTTTCCAGCCTTTGCACACGGCGGTGACAGGCCGACGGTGATAAACCGATCGCATCAGAGAGTTCCGCATTGGAAATACGACCCCGGCTTTGCAGGGCACGCAGCAACCTGCGATCCGTTTCATCCATTTTCACGACGGGTCAATTCCTTTTTTTGAACGGTACATACGGCCCGGATGGTCCAACAAAATTGCGTCTCAAAACATAAGCGCTTCCCGAGTTTTTCGCCAGACCGGCATTTTTTTCAGCCCGGTGATGTCTTTTTTTGACGGATCCTCACAAAACAGTCAGCCTCGGATTGTGACTACAAGTGATCCAACCGGATTAATCGGCATGGTACAAATTATGAAAACAAACAGAGTTTTTATCGTGAAGCCTTTTCGATATTGGTGCGCAAGGTGCCCACATAGGACCGACTGCACGCTGTTTCTTGCGGTCTGAATATTAAACTCTAGAGCGTTTTTTGCGTATCATAGGCTGGCGGTCGGGGCTTAGGTTTTGTTGGCCGGAGTGAACGTCGCATATTCCCTCCAATTCCTTTGACACGCGCATCATCGTCGATGCGCACCACAAGCCATTCCTTAACCCACTGGAGGAGGATTGAGATTAGGTCGACCTTGGCTGACTTCTGTTCGGCATTGGCGTCCCAGGGTCAGGGTACATTGATTTCCGCTAGGTTGCATAAGACACGTCCATTCAAAATAGAGCAGTGACGCACACGATCTCGAATGGCTGACGAACGAACCCATGACAAAGCTCTCACTGATGCATGGCGCCTGCTGCTTTTATGTTTAGCAAAGCATAGTGAATAGCATTCCCGGTCATTTATTTGGCAAACAGACTTTCGACCCAGATAGCCGCCTCACAAACCTCTATAATCAGTGTGTGTTCCAGTTTAACCATAGACAGAAAGCTGCATGACGTCTTTTCATAGCGGGTTGCGATACGACTGGACAAGGTTTTCAGCCTGCAAAAAACTGCGCATTCTTATCGCACTTTTAGTAGAGTTCAGTATCGAATTCGGTGGGCAGTTTACTGCCTAAATCCCCAACCTTGAGCCTAAGGAATATCCGATAGCCTTGACGTAGCTCCAGCATTTGTCTGTCGCGTAACGATCGCAGAGGTCCGGTATAGATGCTGCCAAGAGCAACCCACACAAGTATCGTGGGAAGAAGCCCAGTTATACCAAGGAAACCCTAACAAACGTCTTAGATGCGCTGAGCCAAGGTGTTAGCATCAGTCAGATTGCACGTGAAAACAATCTTAGCCGTCAGACGGTGATGCGTGTCCGCGATGAACCTGAACAAGCCGTTGCAGCGCTGATGCGTTGGGAGGCCTAAGCATAGTTTTGTGATTTCGAATATTTCGATTTATTCGAATATTTCGTTTGCATTTTGTGCCATCCAATGCCATCTGTTGGGCAAGAGCGTTACAAAAGCGCCAGATTGCAAGATGGAATCAAGGAGAGATAACTATGGCGGACCCAATCAAAGTGGACTTCGGTGATCGACTTCCGACACCGGAAGAAATCAACAGCGCTGCTGGGGCGATGACAGCAATTGAGACAAACAGAGAAGACGATGGCACCCTTGTTATTGGTGATGCTATTCTCTCGGAGTCGTTGGTGAACCTTGTCAGTGATTTGTTTAGCATTGTTGCTCGTGGTGATACCGTGACATTTGCCCCGCTTTCACGTCAGTTGACGACTCAGGAAGCAGCGGATTTTCTAAATGTTTCACGCCCCTATCTGATCAAGCTTATAAACAAGGGCGATTTGCAGTGTGAGATGGTTGGCACTCATCGACGACTGTCGTTGCAGGATGTGCTCAAGTACAAATCGCAACGATCCATGGGCAGAAAATCTGCGTTGGATGAAATGCAAACAATCTCCGAGGAGCTTGGTGAATAATTGCTACCTAGTGCAAATCGATACACTGCTGTTCTAGATGCATGTGTTCTGTTTCCAAACATGAAACGGGACTTGCTGCTGAGGTTTTTTGAAGCGGACTTGTATAGGGCTAGGTGGACTGAAACCATTCAGCAGGAGTGGTTAACAAATGCCATCGATATGTATCCCGACAAGGAAGCCGATCTGCGACGTACAGACACGTTGATGAGGAAGCATTTCGACGACGCTTGGGTCGAAGGGTATGAACGTTACATTCCGATAATCGACTTGAAGCCGCACCCTGATGATGCCCACGTGGTCGCGGCCGCCATTGCATGCAAAGCGCAGTATATCGTAACTGATAACATCAAGCATTTCCCTGAAGAAACGCTTGCAGAGTTTGAAATCGAACGCGGGACGTGCGACCAGTTCCTGGCCAGTACTTTTGAGCATTACCCTTATGAAGCGTTGGAAGTAATCAGACATCACCGTGCAAATTTACGTGCCAAACCTACTGAAGCTGAATATCTCATGATGCTAATCGCAAAGGGATTACCCCTGCTTTCAGCGCGTCTCAAACCCCAGAGGCATGCTATCTAGTCATCCAAGCCGGCATCATTTTTGCTCTATCATCACCCGACTGCCTGTTGACGCCGAACGAGACATCCGATCTCTTCGGCGGGCAGATCCAGCAGTGC
>JAYQEA010000027.1:7305-38628 GCA_038138625.1 Roseivivax sp. | reverse complement strand
CGGCTGTGATGCCTGCCAGACAGGCCGAACCTCAAAGATTGGAGCGCTCGGGCGTGACAACTTTTCTGTCCGACGGCGTCTCCGCATTACAGATCCAGTGCGATTTCGCATTGGACGATTTTGGGATGTCGCCAGATAGACGGCTGATAGGTGCTGTCATGTATCGCGCCGACATATGACCCAAGGCGAGCGCCGGTGCGCTCTTTGCCAAAATCCGTGAGGGTGCGTCTCCAAGGCTGCAAGCGCCGCGATACATGCAAGGCTTAGGGAGGGCCGATTCCGTCAATCTTTCCGGTCTGGTCATGGATCACTGCATCGACGTCTAATTCGATGACCAGGCCTTTTTGTGTCAGCCCGGCCTCGACCACTGTCAGGACAGGTTCGATACCGCGAAAGACGTCCCCATGGGCCCGTGCCATATCAGCGGCCAGTGCGATATCCGTGACGTACCCCCGCACGCGGGCCACATGGCGCAATTCGGAGCCCACAGCCCGAAGCGCCGTGTCGATGCGGTTCAAAATAAAAAGAGTTTGGGCATAGGCATCGCCAGGGGCGTGAATTTTGCCCGACGGCTCGATCGCTGTTGTCCCCGCAACCCAAACAAAGGGTCCAATGCGTTTTGCGCGGGCGTAGGCTGCTATGTCCTCAAACCGACCGCCACCTCTGTGAATGCGCAGGGTCATAGGCTCAGTCTTTCGCGAATGGCAGCGGCGGCGGCTTTCAGGTTTTGCGTTTCAGAGGCGCTCAGGCGCAGCTCCTCGATTTTCAGCAAACCCGTGGCGCCCAGAAACGCGGGCACACCCAGCACCACATCGTGAATTCCATATTCGCCACGCAGCAGGATGGACACGGGCACCGGGCCTGTTCTGGCACCCCGGATATGATCCAGCACTTCAATTACCGCATGCGCCGGCGCGATCGTGGCAGATCCGGTTTTCTTTAGCGCGACGACCTGTCCACCGCCGGTCACTGCATCATGCACACAGGCGTCTATTTGTTCGGCGGACAGGTACACTTCAAGAGGGCGCCCTTTGATTGTCGCGCGGCTGGTTATGGGCGCCATTTCTGCACCGTGACTGCCCAATGTAATCGCCTCAACATCGCGGGCGTCGACCCCTGCGGCACGTGCCAACGCGGTGCGAAAGCGCGCGGAGTCCAACGTGCCGGCCATGCCCAGCACCCGTTCGCGGGCAAAACCCGTGGCGCGCAGCATTTCGACTGTCATTTCGTCCAGTGGGTTCGTGACGACAATCACGATGGCGTCGGGGGCCTGTGTGCGGATGGCTTCAGCTGTGTGTCGGATTACGCGGGCATTTGTGGTAATCAGATCGGCCCGTGACATTCCCGGGGACCGCGCGCGCCCTGCGGTGACAACCACTACGTCTGCCCCGGCAAGAAGATCCAGTGATGTGCCGCCTGTGCACTGCGTTTTGGCTCCTGTTATGCCGGCGGTATGGTTCAAGTCCATCGCTAAGGCTGCGGCCATTCCCGGAGTAATGTCGACCAACGCAATTTCATGGGCGATATCATTCAGGGCACCAAGATGGGCCACGGTGCCACCCACGCCGCCCGCGCCCACAAGCGCCAATTTTCCAAGTCTGCGTGCCTTGCGCGGCGCTTTAGCCGGGGCCACCCATTTTGGAGACCGGCGATACAAAGCTCTGCGCATGGAGACGGCACCATCTGTGCGGATAAGCGCAGGTTTTTCCAGTGGGCCGTCTACCAAACGTATCCCCAAGCGCTGCGCGGCCTCTTGTGCCAAGGCTGTCACAATATCGCCCGGCAGAACCTCGAACACGATCCGGCCCTTGCGGCGGGCATCTTCAACCGCTTCGGCTCCTATGACACGCGATGCGTTCATTACCCGACCTGACCGTCCACGGATTCGATTGCCCTGACCGCAGCGTCCACCGCGGCTTGGACAGAATTTTCGGAACCAGAGATGAAAAGTCTGCCGAAACGTCCAACGGCACGGACCTCGACAATATCAATTTCAGCGGCTTTTTCGGCTTCGTTTGCGGCGATGGAGATATACGCGGCAGGCGCGCATTCAACGATGCCCAGAGTTTGTCCTGGCACCAGCAAAGATCCCTTGCGCCATTTGTTCAAAAGCTGGGCCTGATAGGGCTCGACACTGGTGATGATTTGGGTCGAGCTGATCGAGGGCTTCAACCGATCCGACATAGATGCGCCAAGCTCTGCCAACATGGCGTCTCTGGCCGCGCTGACTTCGGCGTTCGAGGGCGAGCGCAGGATAAAAAAGCCAAATTCACGTTCGACCATCTGTGTGGTTGCTTCCACGGAAGAGGCCTTGAGTGCGGCGTCTATCAAAGAAAAGACCCCATTGCCGGGCGCAAATTCCCCGATCAAAACGGTGTCACCGGACAAAGGAACCGACCCCTGTACAGTGGCGCCGTTGTAGGCTGCAAATTTTGGCTGCAGATTGTCGATTTGCATCAGGGCCCGAATGGTGATGTCAGACATATCTTGTCCTTAAAAAGTTGGTGCGTTTTTCTGAATGAACGCAAAGAGACTGGTGCTTCGTGCCATTTTATTCGGCATATTCGTCATAGATGTCACGCCACGACCGGCTTTGATAAGCTACGCGCTTTATATTGATAAGATGCAGGGCCGTTACGTTGTCGGATGTGATAGACCCTGACCATGTCCCGGTTCCGAGCATGAATGACGGCTCCATATCCGTGGAATAGCCCATTCCGCCCAGAATTCCCGGAGTATTCACAAGGACACGTCCGGTGGGCACAGTCGCGAATTGTGCAACGATCTCGGGGTCATCGGCATGAACAACCGCGGAATGGCCCCACCCTTCGAACCTTGCGATGGAATGTGCGCGTTCAATCCCGTCGTCGGAACTTTCTGCCTCGTAAAACGCCAGCACCGGGTTCAGTTTTTCCGCTGACAACGGACGCTGCCAACCCACTTCTGTTTCGTCTGACACCAAACAACGGGTTCTGGGCGGGATGTCGAATTCAGCGGCTGCGGCAAGCGCGTGCGGGCTTTGCCCCACCCGATCGGGATCCATGGCACGCGGGCCGCGAAAGATCACACGCGCCAGTCGGTCCGCTTCTGACCGCGAACAGAAATAGGCGCCCTTGAGCTTCATTTCGTGACGTAGATCACGTGCAATTTCCGGATCTGCGACAACGGCCTGCTCTGAAACACAGGCTGTGCCGTAATCAAAACTTTTGGATGTGATGATCATCTCGGCCACCTCGGCCAGATCGTGACGTTTGGATTTATGCACGTAGCAGGGGACATTTCCGGCGCCCACGGCCAGTGTGGGTTTGCCGGATGAATAGGCGGCGCGCACCATTGCCGGGCCTCCGGTGGCCATGACAACTGAAGTGCGACGGTGCCGCATCAGTTCCGCCGTTCCTTGTATGGTGACGTGATCCATACATTGGATCAGCCCTTTTGGGGCACCCATCTGCTCGGCCACTCGCGCCATGATGCCGAGGGTTTCCATTCCGCACCGCAAACCGCGTGGATGCGGTGCACAGACAATCGCATTGCCCGCCTTCACGGCGGAGAGCACTTTGAATATTATAGTCGATGTCGGGTTGGTCACTGGAATCAGTGCCGCTACAACCCCCATGGGTTCGCCAAAGGCCGCAATTTTTGTAGCATCATCATGCCAAAGCATCCCCAAGGTTGTCACATCGCGCAGATAATCCGCTACTGACAGGGCGTTGAACATGTTCTTGATTCGCTTGTCTTCGACATTCCCGTAGCCTGTTTCATCAACGGCCATAACCGCGAGGCGTTTGGCCTCGGGTTCGATTGCGCGCGCCATTGCATCGACGATGGCATTCACATGGGCCGGATCTGTTCCCAGAAATTTTCGGTAGGCTTCAAAGGCTGTCTCGGCTGCGCGTCGGGCCGCAGCGATGGATTTCAGATCAGCGTCCATCAGCGGTTCTCCATCAATGCATCAAAGGTGCGACGCGCACTGTCCACATCACCTTCGCGCACGCCAACGGTGTCAAGTCGGCGTCCTGAAGCGGCGACATCTGCCCCCAAAAGCGTTTCGGCCAAAGTGATCAGGCTCTGTGTGCGGGGTACGGGCAGACCTGCCAGATCCGCAGCAGATACCAAAGGCACCAGTGATCCTATGACTCCATCGCGCAGCATTTGTGCAGCCTCTGTCTGATGCGGCACCGGTCTGTGACCGGCACCGCGCTCTTGCCCGGCGAAACACGTGATCCAGTCGTCTGTTTGGGGCAAATTGCGCACACCATAGGCTTTGGCCACTGTCCGGCGTTCATTGGCTACGGCGTCGATGACCGTCCGTTGATCTGGACCAATCAGTGCCGCAAACGTGGTGTTGGCGGGCAGGCTTTGTGCCCCCATCGGAATCGGGATACCACCAGGCCGCAGGCCCGGCCCCCCCAATATCAGGGCCGGAATATCCACTGCCGCGGACAGGTCGGCAAAGCTTGATCCAAGCACGCTGTCACACCGCAGCACCTCTCCGAGCACTGGGGCAAGACGGTCCAGAATGGTTTCGCGTCCACGCGGCAGGGTCGCTGTTGGCATAGGTGCCGCTTTGGAAAGTGTCAGGCGCGTGCCCTCGGCCTTTAGCCAGTAAGGAAGGCCTTGGCATTCAACAATGGTTATGTCGGCTGTGCAGCCGCCCATACGCAGCAGCCACGCGGTTTCCACCGCACCCAGCGACCGGCCTGCCGCAAGAACCAGTACCTGCCCATCCTTAAGATGGCCTGCCAGTACCATGGCATAGGTCCGTTGTTTGTGCAGGGGGCCCGTTAAAAACAGCACCTCTGCATCGCGCACCGCCGCGTCGAGTTCTGGTGTCAGTTCGATCGCGACATCGCCGGTGCCCGCGTGGTAACTGCCAATCGGTCCATCGCCCAACAGTGTAACCCCGGCGCTTGCCCTCAGCGCGTCAAGTTCCTGCCCATAAGCAGAAAAAAGCACAACGCGATTGTTCTCGGCCAGACACAGCGCAGCCAGTGCTCGGGCATCTGTCCCACCGCCCAATACCGCAAACCGGCTAAAGGGGGCCTGCGCTACGGGCGCTGACGTACGGCGGACGCCTGCAGCACGTGTGAAATCTTCGAAACCGGCAGCCATAGCCGCTCCTTTTGATCTGGATCAGACGGGTTGGCTTACGATGAACTGCCCGGTCCAAGGGTCTCTAGGATTGCTTCCAGCTCATCATGAGGGCGGGCGATCACATGCACTGAAACGACGTCGCCAACCTTGTTTGCAGCGACCGCGCCGGCATCGGTGGCGGCCTTAACGGCGCCAACCTCGCCGCGCACCAATGTGGTGACCAATCCGCCACCGGCCTTGGTCTGGCCCATCAGCGTGACGCTGGCCGCCTTGACCATGGCGTCTGCGGCCTCAATCGCGCCCACAAGGCCGCGGGTTTCGATCATACCAAGGGCCATTTGGCCAGGTGCTGGTTTTGCCATAGGTGTCTCCTCCGAGAGCGTAGAATATGCATACTCAGGTCAGGCTGACCCGATCCACGATTGCAATGATGGTTAAGTCTATTGGCAGGGTAGATAATCCCTGTCCCATGCGTGCTGCAGAGCCTGTGGTCACCATGACCAAGTCGCCCCTGCCAGCCCCGATTGTATCCACTGCGACCTGTGCCGCAGTCAAAACAGTACCGTGCCCGTCGACAAGGTCGGCCAGTAAGAGCTTTTGCCCCACCAGTTGCGCGTCCTTGGCGGTGGCGATTACCGTGCCTGTGATCTTTGCCAGCTGCATCAGAATGTCCTGAGGTATCGGTCCAGTTCGACCTGTGTGACCTGCTGTTCAAAAAATCCCTGCTCGCGTTCCGCCTGCTGGCAGGTCAGTTCCCAGAGCATTTCACCGAGAACACCCTTGAGCCAGTCAGAGCCTCTGGCGAGCCCAATGGCAGTACCCAGATCTGTCGGTAAAGCTGTGGCGTCTGCGTCTTCATAGGCGTTGCCCAGTACGGGATCTGCTGGCTCAAGCCCCTGTTCTATGCCATCCAGTCCGGCGGCTATTTCCGCAGCTAGCAGCAGATAGGGGTTGGCATCCGCCCCTGCGTCGCGCTTTTCAACGCGCACCTTGCTGCTGTGCGAGGCGTCATGCGCCTCGATCACACGAAGACCGACGGTTCGGTTATCATATCCCCATGCGGTGTTGATCGGGCAGAACGTGTAGGGTTGGCGACGCCGGTATCCATTCACTGTGCCAGAGCAACAGATCGACATTTCACACATTCGCTTTTGAAGGCCCGCGATAAAGGCTTTGCCGGTAGCCGATATCTTGCCGCCATCGGACATGATATTCCGGCCGTCCTGCCAGAGGGAATAATGGGTGTGAAAACCGTTTCCGGATTCTTCAAAAAACGGTTTGGGCATAAAGGTTGCGAGATAATTCTGCGACACGGCAAGTTGTTTTACCAATGTCTTGAAAAGCACCACGCGGTCAGCCGCCTGCAACGCGTCACCATAGCGGATGTTTACCTCGACCTGGCCAGCCGCATATTCGGGGTTGGATTGTTCTATTGGCACACCGCATTCATTTATCTGCGACCTGATGGGCCCTAACACATGTTCCATTTCGGCAGCGCGGGACAAGCCGTACACATCGATCCCGCTGTCGCGCGGACGTCCCGTTTCGGGATCCAAAAGATAAAATTCCAGCTCGGTTCCGCACATGATCTCGAAACCCATCGTACGTGCGCGATCAACCTGCGCAATCAGCGCATTGCGGGGATCAAGCGGAACTGGCTTCTGATCCACCCCTTCGGCGCGCCCAAAGCAGATGGCAACGCCGGTTTCCCAGGGCACTGCGACCGGCTTGGTCAATGGAAACATGTGCATATCAGGATAGCCGTTGTCGAAATTGACATATGGCGTGTCCCAGACATCGCAATTCATATCAATGGCGAACATTGCGATCGACAACGCGTTGCCTTGCTTGCAAATCGTATCCCAGTGACTGGCTGGAATACGCTTGCCGCGCATAATGCCGTTGGTATCTCCTATGCCCAAAATGACGGTATGTGTCCCGTCTGGCAAAGAAAAATCCCTATCCATTGCGCAATCTCCCTCGTGTTTTGCCATTGTATTTTCGTGTATTCTGTATACGGTATTCATATAACCAGCCACCTGACAAGGGAAATCTTTGCCATGACACGCAACCGGGCACAGAGTTCAGTTATTGTGGTAGGCGGTGGTATCGTCGGCGTGATGACGGCGTTGCAGCTGCAACGTCGCGGTGAAGCGGTCACATTGATTGACCGTTGGGAACCGGGACACGCGCGTGCGTCATCAACGGATTATAACCGGGTGATCCGCGCCATTTCGGGTCGGGATGAATTCTACACGCGATGGGCCCGAGAGAGCCGCAGTCGCTGGTTGGAACTTCAGGCTGAAAGCGGTCAGAATCTCATGTATGAATGTGGCGCATTGATTTTGGCCACTGAAGGTCACTGCGATTGGGAAGATTCGACATCCGACACATTTGATCGGGTTGGTGTGCCCTACTACCGTTTTTCCAAACAAGATATCGAAAGTCGCTTTCCACAGTTCAAAGTTGACGATATCTCGTATGCGTTGTTCGAGCCCGAGGCAGGCATGTTGATGGCCCATCGCTGCGTTATCACGGCGCTTGGATTGTTTCGTCAGGCTGGAGGGGTCGTCAGGCGCGGACATGTCACGACAGACACGTCCGAGCGTCCGATGCTGGACGGTACACCGTTAGAAGCAGACCTGATCATTATTTCAACGGGTCCGTGGATGGCAGAAATGTTTCCGCGCACAATCAAACCGATCTCTACCATCGTCGGCGTCAATGTCCTGTATACCTCCACACCGGATGGGTCCGAGATGTTTGACATGACCCATATGCCGTGCTGGATCGATCATGGGCAGGGATCTTTTGGTCTGCCATCTTCCGAAGGCTCAGGCGTCAAAGCAGCCGTTGTTATTCCGGACAAGATTGACCTCGACAACGATGAACGCTTGATCCGGCAGGAAACGCTTGGCCGAACGCGCAGTTATATCGAACGACGGTTTCCCGGTCTTGTGGGAGAGCGTGTGGTCGATTCCAAGTTTAACCAGATCATTCTAACGCCGGACACGCACTTTGTCCTTGATTGGCATCCTGAGCATGAAAATGTGCTTTTTGCAGGAGGATGTTCTGGTCACCTTTTCAAACATGCACCAATTTTCGCGGAATATGCGACGGGTGTCGGTTTAAGGGATTTTGGCACTCCGGACCGGTTCAAAGTTGCAGGGCGGCGCAAGTTGAGCCCGAAAGAGAGCCCGTCCGGCCGCTAACCTGGATCAGGGACTGCACTGCGAAAAAAGGCAGCAGCCTGTTTTGCAAACAGGTCAGGTTGCACGTTTCCTGTGTCAATTTCGCCAAGGGCAATATCGGTTGCTGCGTTTTCCAAAACGTTGCCACGGGCGCGCTTTAAAAACCCGCCCATATAATGGGCCTCGTATTCGGGGTGAAATTGTACTGAAAGCGCCGGAAAATCATAGGCCAGTCCAGCCAATGGACAATAGTCCGCTCGTGCAATGACCGATGCACCCGGTGGCATGCGGGTGACCTGATCTTGGTGCCAGACATGCGCTGCATGTTTGACGCCATCTATGTCAAATGTGCGCACGCCCACGATCGGAGGCCCAACCTTTTCAGCCTTGCCACCAAAAACATCCGCCATGATCTGGTGACCAAAACAGACACCCAAAAGGGGACGACCAGCTGCCTTTGCAGCCAGTAAAAACATGCGAAGGGGGGCCATCCAGACAGGATCATCATACACCCCCTTGTCTGACCCGGACACCAAGTAGCCATCAAAGTCCAAAGCTTGGGGCAGGGGGTCGCCTTCGACCACGTCAATCACGGTAAACACCGCATCGGGCAATCCACGCGCCATCCAGCGCGCCAGTTCCTCGCCAAATTTTGGCTGACCGCTCATATATTCCGCCGGCCAGTAGGACAGATCAAGAACCGCAATCCTCACCACTCGAACACCTTGTCTATGCCTGCCATCTTGACGCCGGTAAAAGCGGATGCCTCGAAACTGAGCGCGCGCAAAT
Source organism: Roseivivax sp. (assembly GCA_038138625.1). Classification (GTDB taxonomy): domain Bacteria; phylum Pseudomonadota; class Alphaproteobacteria; order Rhodobacterales; family Rhodobacteraceae; genus JAQXDR01. The sequence goes on along the minus strand of JAYQEA010000027.1, from coordinate 29,554 downwards.
CCTCTACTTCCAGATTGTGGACAGACGATTTTCCGCAGGCTTTTGCCAAGGCGGTGATTTCCATCGTCATGGCGGTCAGATAGCGGGCGACGCGTTCGGCGCCTGCGGCGGGGTTCATGCGGGCTTCAAGCTCGGGGTCCTGCGTGGCAACACCGACCGGACATTTTCCGGTATGGCAGTGGTGACAGGCGCCGGGGGATGTTCCGAGAGCTGCATAGTCGTCCAGATACCGTGGAGAATTGCAGCCAAGCGCGATCATCGCGCCGTTGCCAATCATGACAGCATCGGCGCCCAGGGCCAGGCATTTTGCAGCATCAACGCCGGACCTGATACCACCAGCGGCGACCAGAGAAACCTTGCCGGTCATACCGCAGTCATCCAATGCCTCGCGTGCGGCGCGAATGGCGGAAATATTGGGTATTCCGGTATGGTTTAACAGCAATTCCGGAGACGCCCCTGTGCCGCCTTCGGCGCCATCAACAACGATGACATCTGCTCCCGCTTTGGCGGCGACGGCCACATCAAAGCGCGGACGTGTTGCCCCCATTTTGATGAATATTGGCACCTGATAGTTTGTGGCGATCCGCAGTTCCTCAATTTTGACGGCAAGATCATCAGCGCCCAGAAAATCAGGGTGACGGATTGTCGAACGTTGATCGACACCCTCCGGCAGGGTGCGCATCTGTGACACCCGCGGAGAGACCTTCATGCCCAAAAGCAGCCCCCCTGTCCCCGGTTTGGCCCCTTGTCCCACGACCAGTTCCAGTCCGTCCGCTCGCCGAAGGTGATCCAAGTCCACACCGTAGCGTGCAGGGCTCATCTGGTAGACCAAGGTTTGTGATGCGGCACGCTCTTCTTCGAGCATTCCGCCCTCGCCGGTGCAGGTCATGGTCCCCACCTTGGATGACCCGTATCCAAGCGATGCCTTGGCTGATGCGGACAATGCCCCAAAAGACATGGAGGCAATATATATCGGGATTTTTAACTCTATCGGTTTTTCTACCAGTCCCCGTCCGCCTCCGAGGACTGTATTGGTATCGCAGCTTTCCCGGTAGCCCTCCAGCGGGAGCCGCGTCATCGTTGCAGGTACAAACGTAAGGTCGTCGAATGTCGGCAGGCTTTTGTTGAACGTGTTATATCCGCGCACCTGATAGCGGCCAAGCTGAGCAAGAGCATGCACCTCGGAAATCGCCTCTGGTGTCCATCGGGTCGATCCCCCCACGTCGTAAGAGGACGGGACGCCTGCGGGGCGGGTCTCATCGGCTCCGGCGTCCTGAAAACGCACCTCCTCTTCAGGTGGCATGTCAAAGGGATATTCGTAGGGGGAGGGGTCTTGGTCTGCCATATGTCGTCTCCCGGGTTGGGGATGCAATGAAGGTGGAAGGGTGAGCGGATATTTGGACGCAGTGACTAGATCATCAGCCAGGCGTTTGCATCGCGGCTTTCAAAGAACCAAAGTCGCTGGCCAGACACCATTTTGCGCCAGTTGCGGCTGCTGTCGACCAGCCCAAGTGGGTCAAGGATGGCGTCGACTTCGGCAACCTCTTCGGCGGTGGGCTCGATCACATCGACATCAACGCCAAGGCTTTCGACATCACCCGCGACCCAGACTTCGCCTTGCCATAAAGCATCCGCGCATGACGCACCTGCGCCACCAAGGGCAATGATTTTTCCGGCATGAGCCATAAAGCCGGATTGATAGCCGATTTTGCCTTCGACCACGATGTTGCCGCCTTTCATGGCCACGCCGCATCGGGGACCTGCATTCCCTTTGACATGAATAGTTCCGCCAATCATTGCGGCACCGCAGGACATGCCGGCATAACCGCCCACGGTGATATGGCCTTTGGCCATGCCTTCACCCAAGGCCCAGCCGCAGTTGCGTTCAATCTCGATTCGGGCGCCGGTGTTCAAGCCACCGCAGTAATATCCGACGGACCCCTCAAAGCTAAGGTGGGCTGCATCTGGCAGGCCTACGCCCAAATTATGTCGTGACAGCGTGTTGATCACGCGCATCGCCTCGCCCCGGGCTGCGGCTGCCTGCATGTCTTGGTTGATGTCTCGAATGTGTCGCTGTCCGACGTCGATAATTGTTTCCGTCATGCTGCCAGACTCCGATTGCCAACACCCCAGATACCAAACAGGCTAGGCCCGTCATGGTTAATGACATCGCTTTCCTCGGCAAATACCCGGCGCACGGCCTGTTCTTCTGTGGCTGCGGCCAGATCCCCCGCCTGATCAATGACGACCAAGGGTTTCATGGCAAAGCGGTCTTTGGCAAAACCGATGCCGTCTTGCGTCGCAATCATAAAGGTAAAGACGCCATCAATTGATGTAATTGATTTTTTCAGAGCCTGCTCCATCGTCAGTCCGGCTTGCATTTGATCTGATACCCAGACGGCAATCAGTTCACTGTCGTTCTCCGTGAGGAATTGATACCCCTGTCGTCCAAGTCGATCTCTTTGAGTGAAGTAATCTGTAATCTGGCCGTTATGGACGATAGCAACGTCTGAAAATGGTCGTGCCCAAAACGGATGGCTTGCATTAGGCAGGACGCTGGATTCTGTCGCCAAACGGGCGTGACCCAACCCATGAGAGCCAATCATATCCCGAACGCCATGTTTATCGGCCACTTCTGCGGCGCCGCCAATATCTTTGATAATTTCCAGACTGCGACCGCAGGACTGTATTTCGATCCGGTCACAAAGCGTATCCGCATCGCGCACCCAAGCAGATATATCTTTCGGATCCGATATCTCCAGCCGAAAACAATAATGCTTGTTCGTGTCGGTCAAAATAACCGGATCGCCCAACAGATCTCCTCCGTTTTGCTTGAGCAGATGTTGGAAATCATCCAGGTCGCGATCTAATGCGGTTTTGTCAAACCCCATTCCGCGCAGAACATATCCGGCGTCGCGTGGGACAGTATAGACTGCAAAACCAGTGCTATCGGCCCCGCGATGTTTCTGGGCGTCCATCAGGTTTACAAGATCGCGTCCCACGGTTCCGGGGGTCGACAGGATTCGTCCTGCGATGCCACACATATCAGAGCCTCCTGTGATTTTTGAATACTGTATTCAGTATGCGAAATCATTCAAGCTCTTTCAGCTTTTCGCCACCTGTTTTTTCGTATACTGAATGCAGAAATACGATAGAGCGGTATGGCGAAATGGCCCTTAAAGGTATCAAAACCGAACGAATCCGATTGGCTGATCAGGTCTATGACCAATTGGTCGAGGCCATCATGGATCAGGAAATAGGCAAAAACGACCGGCTGGTACAGGAAAAGCTGGCAGCGCAGCTGCAAATTAGTCGCACGCCTGTGCGCGAGGCGTTGTTGCGCCTTGAAAAAGAGGGGGTGCTGACGACGGCGGCCAGTGGTGGCTTTAGGTTGGCCCGTATGGATGAGGGCGAGGTGCGCCAGCTCTATCAGGCGCGTGCCGCTATCGAAGGCCAAGCGGCGCGTATCCTGACTGAAAACGCCACCAAACAGGATCTGGAAGCACTTAGCACCTTGATTCGCCGTCAAGAATCGACACCAAAAACAGCGACTCGCGACTATTTTACTGCCAACAGAGGTATCCACCGCGCCTTTGTTGAAATGGCGGGCAACCGCTTTTTGTTAGAGATGTTTGACATGATTTGGGGAAAGGCGATGGCTTTTCACCTGTTTGCAACCATCGGCAACATCGATCTGGAAAAATCCTTGGGCAACCATCTTGCATTGGTAGATGTCATTGCCACCGGTGACAAAACGCATGCTCTAGAAGTCTTTACCGACCACATCAAGGATGGGTTCGATCTACAGATCGAAGGTCTTCGATGTGATACCTGATACGCCACATCCCTCGTGACACCAAAGTTTGACGTGAAGCGGATATGATGTGGAAACTGTCTCAGCAAACCTGACAAAATCGCGTTTTAACAATGTCCAGAACCTCGTTCGGGGGGCGTGTCCACCAATGCCTTGAGGAAAAAACTTCGACTTCGCAGGGACCGCTGTAGCCCAGGTTTTCGACGATGCGCCGGATGCCCTGCAGATCTGCGACGCCATCGCCCATCATCCCGCGATCCAGCAACATATCGTTGGTATTTTCAAGCCAGTCACACAAGTGAAATCCGAAAATCCGCCCCTTGGCCGAGGCAAGGCTGGCTGCCAGCGTTGTATCCCACCAGACATGATACACATCAATCGCGATGCCCAGTCGATGGTGGTCGATGGCATCGCATATTGCCAAGGCATCTGCGGCGGTGAAAAGACACGTCCGATTGCCTCCAAACATCGGATTCAAAGGCTCTAGTGCGAGATTGATGTCGTGTTCGGCTGCATAGTCCACAGCCCATGCCAACCGATCGCACAACCGTTTTTGCGACTCCATGACCCCTTTGTGTCCGGGATCTGTGCCGCCGGTTACAATCGTGACAACCGGTGCGCCCAGCCCCGCTGCGGTGTCAATTGTCTGTTTTATGGCGTCGTCTGATCCGGCTTCTCGCCCCGTGAGGTAGGGCGTTCGACACAGTCCGTCGACCCGCAGGCCAGCTGCGCGTGTCCGTAGACCCAAGGCCACTGGATCTGTGACCTCGCGCTGCCAGAAGACAATGCCACCGTACCCACGCTCGGCACAGGCATCGATCACCTGTTCGCACGTCCATCCTGCGCCGTAGCCATCTACATTATGACCAAGGGTCGCAGTGTTCAGAGATAAGGCGTTGGTGTCTTGGGAAAAGTCACGCATAGCCATACACCGCCAAAAGCCGTTTCATACGGATCACGGCCGTTTCAGGATCGCGCAGCAGCCCTGCTGTGTCTGCCATCCGAAAGCAGTCCGCAAAATAGGGTAGGGGACGCATCGACTGTGCGCCGCCCACCATAACAAAATGGTCCTGAAATCCGTTCAGCCAGGCAAGAAAAACAACGCCTGTTTTGTAATGCTGTGTGGGCGGTCTGAAGATATGCCTTGCCAGAGGCACAGTCGGGTCCAAGGTCGTCCGAAATCCCGCAATGTCCCCTGCGCCAAGCTGCCCAACCGCCCGGGCGGCTGCCGTTGCCAGCGGGTCAAAGATCCCTAGCAATGCGTGGGAATAGCCCTGACTGTCACCAGCAATAAGTTCGGGATAGTTGAAATCGTCGCCCGTATACATTTTTACGCCATCGGGCAAACGGCGTCGCATCTGAATTTCTTTGTCTTTGTCCAGAAGTGAAATTTTGATCCCGTCGACCTTTGATAAATTCTGCCCAATGATTTGTAGGACCGTGTCCATGTTTTGTTCAAAGCCGCCGGATCCCCAATACCCCGACAGCTGAGGGTCGAACATCTCGCCCAACCAATGCAGGATTACGGGCTGGTCGCAGGCGGACAGCACCTTGGAATAGAGCTGCACATAGTCATCTGGGGATTTTGCAACCTGTACCAGCGCCCGGCTCGCCATCAAGATCAGGCGCGCATCAAGAGCCTGAATCGCCTCGGCTTGTTGCATGTAGGCGCGGTAGACATCGTCCAGTGACCTCGCATCTGAAGGTAACAGGTGGTCTGTACCACACCCGTTGAACACCAATGCGTCAGGCAATTCCATTCGGGTTTGCCTGATCAGTTCCAATGCACCGGCCCAATCCAAACCGGCACCACGTTGCGCCGTGTCCATGGCTTCGGCAATGCCCAAACCCAGCCCCGCAAGATGATGCCGGAACCTCAGCGTTGCCTTCCAATCTACCGCAGCACGACCCGAAGGTTCGGTTGATGTTGACGGATCGGCAACCACATGCGCTGCGGAAAATACGACGCGGCAGGCAGACCGACCAATGGGTTCGGCTGCAACCGGTGTCCCGGTTAATGTATAAGGGGTCATCCGACCCAATGTATCAGGAAGATCAATGCGCATAATGGATCTTTCTAAAAGCGTGGGACCAAAAGTCCGGCATCTGCCGAAATAACCTGTCCGGTGGTATAGGGAAGTTTGCCTGTCGCAAGTGTGGCGATAATCTGTCCGACGTCACTCGGGGTGCCGATCCTTGGAAACAAGGTTAGGCCCGCGCGTGCGCGGTCTGCATAATGGTCGATTACGGGCGCGGTCATCTCTGTGTCAATCAGACCGGGCTGTACATCATAGACGGCAATGTTGTCCCGGCCCAAACGCACGGCAAAGCTTTGCGTGATCATGGCGGCAGCGGCTTTGCTCGCGGCATATTCGGATCGGGGTTCGGCAACAGCCCGCGCATTGGAAGAGCTGACGGTAATGATGGCATGGAACAAATCCGGGTCGCGAGGTCGGGAGAGTATTTGTTTTGAAAATGCCTGCGTCAAAAAGAAAACAGCCTTTGCATTGACGTTCATGCAGCGGTCCCAACTTGCCTCGGTCACGTCCAGCGGGTCACCCCGGCGAAGCACGCCAACGCCTGCGTTGTTGACAAGTGTGGTCAGCGGGCCCAACTGGTCCTCGATCTGCGCAAGCATGGCGGCGTGTTGCGACAGGTCCGTGACATCGAACGGTGCGGCCATAGCGGGCCCGATACGCGACAGTTCTGCAACCGCGGTGGTCAGGTCTGGATCCTCGACCAGACCATTCAACGCAACCGAAAAACCTGCATGGGCCAGCGCCTTTGCAGTCCCAAACCCGATGCCGCGCGCTGCGCCAGTCACGAGTGCTACCTGTGCCATGCTCTATACCTCGAAATCGAGAACAAGAATGCCGTCTGCTCCGCCCTCGGTGGCGGCGACGATCCGCGCTCCGATCGCCTGATGTGTCTGATCATCAAGATAGGCGTCGCGCACGGTGGTATCCCTGAAATCAAACCAGAAAAGATCACGAAATCCGCGAACAACTGCCGTTTCGGGGCTAATGTTCTGGCGGATTTGAAAGTCGATGACGCCATCTATCACGGTACACAAAGCACGCAGATCATTATAAAGCGCACTCTTGTCCGCTTCCGTTATGTCAGCGTGAAAGTTCAAAGCGACGATGTGCCTGATCATGATCCCTCTTTCGTAAAGTCGGGTGAGCGTTTGGCGCGAAATGCAGACAGGCCTTCAGTCAGATCTTTTGAGCCTGCTGCAATTTGCCCGGCCATTGCTTCAATGACGCGGCCAGTTTCTTCACCTTCGGCGGCGTTGATCATCATTTTGGCAAGCCGTGTGGCTTGTGGGCTGCGCGCGAGGATCCTTTGCGCCATCGTTTCTGCTTTGGCCATAGCTGTGCCAGATGGAACGACATGATCTATGATGCCGAGGATCAGAGCCTCTTGTGCTGTAAATACTTCGCCCATCAGGGCCATACGCCGCACAGCTTGTGTGCCAAAGCGGCGGGCCGCACGTTGTGTCCCGGACCATCCGGGAATTATTCCAAGCCCGCTCTCAGGCTGGCCAATCTTGATATGGTCTTCACCGATGCGCAGGTCGGCACACGCCGCAAGCTCTAATCCGCCCCCAAGGGTGTGGCCATCCAGAACAGCGATCACCGGCTGCAACAGTCGGGCCAGCGCATCAAAGGCCACATGTCCTTGCCTGACCCAATGATCGGCAAAGGCGGCGGGGGTGTTGCCGCTCCAGGCATCTATGTCACCGCCGGCACAGAATGCACGACCCTCGCCAGACAGAATAACAACACGCGCAGTACTGTGTTCGATCTCGCGGCAGCGGATGGCCAGTGTGTCCATCATCGCGGCGTCCAGCGCATTCAGTTTATCGGGCCGGTTGATCCGCAGGTATGCAATAGAATTTTGTTCGGTCAGCGTAATTTGGGTCATGGTGCGGCGCCCGCGCGTGTCAGTACCCGGCCCGGAATGTCCAGATCCAGCGCCATTGGTGCGTCCTGAAACAGTCGGGCGTCCATCAGGCGCAGCGCATCTGACACATGTATCTGGCCGGTTGCCTGACGCAGGATGTCGCGTTCCACATCGATCCCGGGGGCAATTTCAGTGATGACGAGGCCCTGCTCTGTCAACTGCATTACACAGCGTTCGGTGACATAAGTGATCTGTTGTCCCTGTGCCACGGCCCGCTTGCCCGAAAACGAGATCTGGTCAACAGCGGGTACAATTTTGGCGATTTTACCCTCGCGCAGGATCGTCAAACGCCCCTCTTCAATCTTGAGCTTGGCACCGGCGTTGAAGTTACCAGAGAATACAATCTTGCGCGCACGGGCTGTGATATCGACAAACCCACCAGCGCCTGCGGTGCGGTGTGGTGTGGCGCGCAGGCGCGAGACATTGACCGAGCCATCCTGTCCGATTTCCAGAAACGACAACAGCGACGCGTCAAAGCCGCCAGCTTGAAAATACGCAAACTGATGGGGCGAGGTGACGAACGCCTCGGCATTTGAAGCGCACCCGAATTTGAAGTCGAGCAGGGGTACACCGCCCACGGCCCCTTGTTCGATGACCCATGTGACATCGCCGTGCAGGCCCTCTTCCAAAAGAATGCGGGGCACATTGGCTGAAACGCCAAAACCGACATTGACGGCCCAGCCTTTTTGCAATTCCTGTGCCACGCGGCGTGCAATGACCTTGGCAGGGCCAAAGTTCGGGATGTCAAAGCTGTCCAGTGGGCGAATCACCTCGCCAGAAATTGCAGGGTCGTGACGTGTTGCGGTTGTCTGAAGCATGTCGGGCTCTTCGACGATGGCATCAATCAAAATGCCGGGGACGTGAACATCATGGGGGCGGATCGTCCCATTTTGGCATACCCGCCGAACCTGTGCGATCACATAGCCCCCTGCGTTATGCACGGCCAAGGCCATTTCCATGGCGCCAAGGTAGGCGCCTTCCTGTTCGAAGCTTAGATTTCCGCGCTGGTCAGAGGTGGTTGCCCTGATAATTGCGACATTCGGTTTTATAGCGGGAAAATAAAGCCAGTCGTCACCGTCAAATGCCGTATGACGAACAATTGGAGCCTGTTTGGCGGTCTCATTCATGGCACACCCATCATGTTTTGGGTCCACGAACGTGTCCAGTCCGACCTTGGTGAGGACACCGGGACGTTTGGCCCCCGCTTCGCGCAACATGTCAAAGATGATCCCCGATGGGACATTATAGGCTGCCAGCGCTTCACCTGTGATCATTTTCCAGATTTCAGGGGGATCGGCATTGGTTGGTCCTGATGGATATGACCCTCCAATGATGCGTCGCAACAGTCCCGGTTTGGCAATGTGATCAACCCCTTTGGTGCCAAAGAAATCCCCAGCGGCGATTGGGTGTATCGTTGTCAGATCGCGCGGGTGTGAGGTGTCATCAAATCGTTGCCCCAGCGCCTTTAGGATTGCGTCAGGACAACATAGTCCACTGGATGAATTGACCGCGATGGTGGACCCGTCAGCGATGTCGGCGACCGCCTGCGCAGCAGAGACTTGCTTTGTCATCTTGTTCCACTCTAAGTAACCAAATGGTGCATTTGAGTATGACGCGTCTAAACGTGGCCTTCAAGAGCGACAAACACAGTATTTTTTGTAGCACGGTGATGACCTTGGTTGCATTAAGTAACCATTGGGTTACTAATGGGTTTGGGTCCATACCTTGAGGCTGTGATGTCGATCTACTACCAGAAAAGCTTTCAACGATCTTTCGGCACTTTTCCTTTGCATGGCGATGCGTTGTTGGGTGCCATTGACGCAGCAGTGCAGGTTGGGTTTCGCGCCTTTGATACAGCGCAAATGTATGGAAACGAGGCTGTGACGGGTGAAGCGCTGGCTGCATCCGGAATTGGGCGGCAGGATCTTTGTATAACGACCAAGGTAATGGCTGAAAATTTTTCCGATGCTCGTTTTCTGGCATCTGTAGAGCAGAGCCTAAAAGATTTGCGACTGGATCACGTGGATGTTTTGCTATTGCATTGGCCGCCCGCTGACGGTGACATAACACCATCGTTGAAACAGCTGCAAAAGGCGCAGGAACGTGGATTGACCCGTCATATCGGTGTGTCCAATTACACGGTCGCAATGATGCAAAAGGCGGTTCAGGTGCTGGATGTTCCAATCGTCACAAACCAAGTCGAATTTCACCCTCTTTTGGATCAGACTGTTCTGATGAAAGGCGCAAACGCGCTTGGTATTCCGCTGTCGGCCTATTGCGCCATTGCCCGTGGTGAGGTCTTTCATCGCCCTCTTCTAAGGGAAATTGGGGTGAAATATGGAAAGTCGGCGGCCCAAATCGCTTTGCGGTGGACTTTGCAAAAGGGTGTGAGCGTCAATGTCATGTCAACGCGTCCGGCAAATATTACCGCAAATTTCGATATAATGGATTTTACGCTCAGCAATGTGGATATGGCACTGATTGATGAATTGACCCGCGAAAATTATCGGATCGTGAACAAGAGCCTCGCGCCGTTTGCCCCGGATTTCGACTAGGACTGGCAAGCGGTCCTCTGGTCTGGTCCTTAATGAAAGTCAACGATTGCCGCGTACAAGGTCGCTGGCTTTTTCGGCGATCATTATAGTTGGTGCGTTCGTATTGGATCCGACAAGGCTTGGCATAACAGAACTGTCACAAATTCTGATCCCCTCAAGACCATGAACACGCAGACTAGGGTCAACAACCGACATGTCATCATTGCCCATCTTGCAGGTGCATGTCGGATGATACGAGGTTCTGCCATAGCGACGGGCGTAGTTTTCAAAGTCGGCTTGCGTTCTGACATCATCGCCGGGCAACACCATGCTTTTGATATATTTCTGTAAAGAGGGCTGTTGGAAAATTTCACGACTGATACGGACACCTTCGGCAGAGGTCGTTACATCTGCAGGATCTGCCAGAAAATTCGGGTCTACTATCGGCGCGTCTTTGCTATCAGCAGATCGCAGGCGCACGGTGCCCCGGCTTTTGGGACGTGCGGTATAGGAATTCAGTGTGATGCCGGATGCACCTTTGGCGACGGTGGGCACACCTTCTTCTGCACCGGCGCCAGCTAGAAAATGGAACTGCAAGTCCGGGATCGGTTGGTAGGAGTCTGTGTACCAGAACGCACCACCTTCGACCACATTTGACGTCACTGGGCCCGAGTTGAACAAAGCATATTGTAATCCCGCCCACACCATCCAATGGGGCCGATTGTATTTGTCCAGACTGTCATGTCCCTTTAGTTCCGCAACAATATCCACACCGAAATGGTCGGTCAGATTTTCGCCCACGCCGGGCAAATCATGCAAGACGGGGATTGAGTGATCGTGTAGATGTGCAGCGGGTCCCACGCCGGATAACATCATCAACTTCGGTGTTCCAATTGCACCCGATGTTACCAAAACCTCTTGGTCGGCGGTGATCGTCTCGACACCGTTTGAAGATGTCCAGATTTCTACCCCGGTGGCGCGCAGCCCTTGGAAAGTCAGCCGCTTGACATGCACGCCGGTGCGAACCGTCAGGTTATCCCGCGCCATTGCCGGCCTCAGATACCCCACCGCAGCCGAGCAGCGCCTGTTGTTACGGGTTGTTGTTTGATAGCAGCCCGCACCTGCCTGTTTTACGCCATTAAAGTCGGGGTTAAAGGGCATCCCTATTTCTTGGCAGGATTGAACAAAAGCCCGCGTTATAGGCATAGGGTCTGGTATATTGGATACGCTGAGGGGACCGTCTGTCCCATGCCATTTACCTGACAAAACAGTGTTGCCTTCTGAGCGTAGAAAATACTGTTGAATCTCTGCAAACGACCAACCGGTAGCGCCTTCTTCCTGTGCCCAACGGTCGTAGTCCGAGGGGTTACCTCTGGTAAAAATTTCGGCGTTAATGGAGGAACCACCACCGATGACGCGCGCCTGCGCATAAGGGATTTCGCGATTGCAGGCATGACGCTGGGGTGCAGTTTTAAGCCCCCATGTCAACGGTCCCGAGGTCATTTTGGCAAAGCCTACTGGCATATGAATATAAGGATTGGAGTCCTTGCCACCTGCTTCCAGTAACAATACGCGGGCTGACGGGTCTTCGGTCAGCCGTGCTGCCATCACGCATCCTGCCGATCCGCCACCAACAATCACGAAGTCATAGCCTTGGCTCATTGTTGCTCTCCCTTGGCATGCCCCTTTGCCGCGTGGTGGTCGACTTTGTGCACTGTCTGGTTACTTAATTGAAAGCGCTTTTGTCAATGTGCTAACGATGGCAATACCAAAGACGTCTGATGAAGAGACGACATAAAATGTTTGAAAGGGTGTGTTTATGCACAAACCCAAAGCAAAGGCGCAGGCCACAAAGCCACGGCAGCGCGACGCAGAAGCCACGCGTGCAAAGATCCTGAAGGCCGCAAAAATCCAATTTGCCAAAAATGGTCTGGGTGGAGCGCGCGTCGATACGATTGCCCTTGCGGCAGGTGCAAACAAGCGCATGATTTATCATTACTTCGGCTCAAAAGAAGCCCTGTTTCGCGAAGTTCTAGAGGTGGCCTATCTGGACATACGACAGGCCGAGCAATGCCTGCCTTTGGATCAATTGGCACCTGTCGAGGCATTGGAAACCCTGATACGTTTTACATGGGATTACTATCTTCAAAATCCCGAGTTCATTACCTTAGTGAACAGCGAGAACCTGCATAAAGCGCGTCATCTGGCAACGTCGGAAAAGATCAAACTTGTCAGCCGGGCTTTTGTCGATATGGTCCAACGGCTATTGGATCGAGGCGTTGCCGAAGGTTATTTTCGGGCGGGAATAGACCCCGTGCAGCTTAATATTACGATTGCTGCCATTGGATACTATTACCTGACAAATCGATTTACCGGCAGTATCGTTTTTGAGCGTGATATGATGTCAATACGCGCACTGGATGAGCGTTTGGCCTTCAATATTGAAACCATCATGCGGCTCGTGAGACGGTTAGATTAAACCCTGCCTAGTGCAACAGTTTGCAATTGAAAAGATAATATCACGACCACATCCAACGGGGATACCCTGACAGTGGTTATCGCCGACACGATCACAATGTGCGTTGTTTGTCTGGAATTGCTTTGAGGTAGAGGCGCGTGAAAGGCACTTTGACGTTGGCCAATTCAAAAGTGGTCACAGCAGATACCAAGAAGCCAGTTGCCTTGATGAAATAAGTCACATTTTCCGCTTGCACGACAGCCAGCCTTTGCGTAAACCCCGCGTCAGTGGCCCGTTCGTCTATCGGTTAGGACGCCAGGTTTTCAACCTGGAAAGAGGGGTTCGATTCCCCTACGGGCTGCCACTTTCCAACGTCAGACATCGGTAATACGGTACATAATCGCGTGTACGGTTTCCGGTACAAGTGCTTTGCGGCGCTGACAGCACGTTGACCCAGGCGAAGCTAGGATTGTGACCCAGCTTGGCAGAAGCTCGCACAATTTTCAGCCGATTGTCCCATGTGCGTCCTAAATTCCATGTGAAACCTGCATAAAAAGATGCAGCCACGGTTCCTTGTCGTGCTGTTCTGGTGTGGTTGTGGGGCATGTTATTGCCGGATCAACAAGGGCTAGTAATCGATACCAATTTCTGGATCGGTATCTTTAAACCGTTTCATTTGGCCTTGCGTATGAGACGACCGTTTCAAGCCATCTAGTTTTTCGCATGGGCTATGTTGAGGTTGCTCAAGCGGCTCTGACTGTTGTCGTGACCTCCGCTCAGCCCAGCTGAGTGTCTGACCAAAAGATTCAGACCTTCTGTCGGACACCCGGTTCGTATTGGTGATGTGATTCTAAGACCGCATCATAAAAACGAACTGTGGTATCGGCACGGCCGGCCAAAGTGTGCCGGCCGTGCAGCGTACACTCAGAAATGCACTGAACGCGCCGCAGATGCGCGCTGCAGAGGCGGTGCAAATTTGGTCAAATCAATACCTTCGACGGCGACCTTGTATTCCTCAAGCGAAGGTGTGCGACCGAGGATTGCCGACAGAACGACAACTGGGGTTGACGCCAGAAGCGACTCGCCTTTTTTGGTCGCGCTGTCTGCGACCACCCGACCCTGAAAAAGTCGGGTCGAGGTTGCGAGGACCGTGTCTCCTTTGGCAGCTTTTTCCTGATTACCCATGCACAGATTGCAGCCTGGTCGCTCAAGATACAGGATATTGTCATATTCTGTTCGTGCTGTGGCTTTGGGCGCAGTGTCGTCGAATTCAAAGCCCGAGTATTTCTGCAGGACGTCCCAGTCACCTTCTTCCTTCAATTCATCAATGATGTTGTAGGTCGGTGCGGCGACCACCAATGGGGCGTTAAATCTGACCTCGCCACTGCTGCGTTCCAGATTTCGCAACATCTGGGCCACGATCTTCATGTCGCCTTTGTGCACCATGCATGATCCCACAAAACCAAGGTCCACTTTTTTCTCTGCCCCGTAATAAGACACCGGACGGATCGTATCGTGGGTGTAGCGTTTGGAAACATCCGCATTGTTGACGTCAGGGTCGGCAATCATCGGCTCCACGATTTGGTCCAGATCTATGACCACTTCGGCAAAGTACTTGGCAGTATCATCTGGCCGCAAGGCGGGCTTTTCACCTGATTGGATTTCGGCAATACGACGGTTTGCGATGTCAATCAGGCCCTGAAGCATCCGGGCGTCATTATCCATGCCCTTTTCGATCATGATCTGGATGCGATCGCGCGCTATCGTGAGCGACTCAATCAACGTTGCATCTTCGGAAATACAGATTGAGGCCTTGGCCTTCATCTCTGCGGTCCAGTCGGTAAACGTAAAGGCCTGATCTGCCAAGAGCGTCCCGATATGGACTTCGATGATCCGGCCTTGGAACACATTGTCTCCAAATTGCTGCAACATCTGGGATTGTGTGGCATGCACCACATCGCGGAAATCCATATGATCGGCCATTTGACCTTTGAAGGTGACCTTAACAGATTCAGGGATTGGCATCGACGCTTCGCCCGTGGCCAATGCCAAGGCAACGGTGCCACTGTCAGCCCCAAAGGCGACACCTTTTGACATACGTGTGTGGCTGTCGCCGCCAATGATAATTGACCAGTCATCGACAGTAATGTCGTTCAGGACTTTGTGGATCACGTCCGTCATAGAATGATAAACGCCTTTTGGATCGCGGGCTGTCACCAAACCGAATTTATGCATGAAGGCCATGAGTTTTGGTGTGTTGGCCTGTGCCTTCAAATCCCAGACTGACGCTGTATGACAGCCCGATTGATAAGCCCCATCGACGGACGGCGACAGAACGGTGGCCGCCATTGCCTCCAACTCTTGGCTGGTCATCAACCCCGTGGTGTCTTGGGACCCCACGATATTCACTTTCACCCGAACATCCGAGCCCGCATGCAGCACCTTACCCGGTGTGGTGCCCCTAGCATTTGCGTTAAAGATTTTTTCAACGGCAGTAAGTCCTTGGCCCTCGTGCGAAATTTCCTTGGCTGGTGCAAATGCGGATTTGAGTTCAAGTCCAAGGGCTTCACAGGCGAAGGTTTGCAGTTTTTTGCCAAAGACGATGGCGTAGGATCCACCTGCTTTCATAAATTCCAGTTTTTGTGGAGAGAATGACGCTGCCATGTCGACCAGTTCGGTGTCACCATCCGCGTTATATAGTTTTTTCTTTTTGGTGTTGATGGTCAGCACAGTGCCGGTTTCGACTGAATAGGTCTGTTCCAGAACGGGGTTGCCATCATTGTTCATAATCGGCTTGCCATCATCGTCTAATTTTTTCACCCAGTTCTTTAGATCGACGCCGATGCCGCCAGTTACGCTGACAGTTGTCATAAAGATGGGTGAGATGCCGTTCGTACCAGCCACAATAGGCGCGATATTGACGAACGGCACATAGGGCGACGCCTGACGACCCGTCCAAAGTGCTACGTTGTTTACACCAGACATCCGCGAGGATCCGACGCCCATTGTACCTTTTTCGGCGATCAGCATCACTTGTTTGTCGGGATGTTGTAATTTCAGCGCCTCAATTTCCTTTTGGGCAGCCTCTGAAATCATGCATTTGCCATGCAGTTCGCGATCAGAGCGGGAATGTGCCTGATTGCCTGGAGATAGCAAGTCTGTCGAGATGTCACCTTCCCCTGCTATATAAGTGACGACTTTAATTTCTTCTGTCACATCAGGTAGTTTTGTAAAAAACTCTGCGTTGGCATAGCTGCGCAGAATGTCAGCTGCAATTGCATTGCCATCTTTGTAGGCGGAGTTGAGCCGGTCGGTGTCCGCTTCATACAGAAAGACTTGGCTCTTCAGAACCGCAGCCGCGTCTATTGCCAAATCTGCGTCTTCGCCCAAGGCAAGATCCAACAACACCTCTACCGAGGGGCCGCCCTTCATGTGGCTCAGCAGTTCAAAGGCAAAATCATAGGTGATTTCGGGTACTGTGACCGCGCCGGTGATGATTTCTTTCAGAAACTGGGCTTTTTCGGCCGCTGCACTCGTGGTTCCGGGTATGGTGTTGTAAATCAAAAATTGAACAGATTGGCTGCGATGTGGATGATCGCTGTCCTTGATCTGGGAAATAATTTCCTGTGCCAAAGCGCCATCGTCAACGGGTTTGGGATTCAAACCCTGTTCTTTGCGCGTTGCTATCTCTTCGAGGTATGCTTTGTAATTGCTCATGGCTGGCTCGACTTTAACGATGATTGTGTGAGTTGTTCTCACGGGGTTTTATGGATGTAAGTCCCGATCAGATTATTTGTATACCAATGTATGCTAATTGTGGAGGGAACTCAAGACGTGGTTCGCGTGGCATCTTGCCCCAATCCGATGTCAGGTAAGCCAGCCGTGATGCGACGGCTGTGTTCTGTCATCCATGCCTAGATCACAGCTTTTTCGACTAAGGGCTTATTTTCGACGATCCTTTCATACCGAAACGGACTCAGATCCAGACTGCGAAACGCGCCGTAGGTCAGCCATTCCGCCATCCCACGTCCCATAGCTGCTGATTGTTGCAAACCATGGCCGGAAAAGCCGTTGAGAAAAAGGAAATTTCCCAGCTCTGGATGCGGTCCCAAAATAGCGTTCTGATCCAGAGTGTTATAGGCATAATGCCCGGCCCATTCTGTGACTACCCTAAGGGCTTCGAATTGGGGAATACGGGTGGCGATGATAGGCCAGACATGATTTTGCCAGCGATCATGATCCATATGGAAGTCATCAGGATCAACTGCGGGATCCGGGTCAGCTGGACATCCCGCCAAATAGGTTTTGGGTCCATCCTGTCGCATATGTACGCCTGAGGGATCAATGGTCAAAGGCAGGTCCTGATCTAGAGGGCGTTCTGCGCTGAAAATCCAAGTGAATCGCTTGCGCGGCTCGACCGGCAGAGTGACACCCGCCATAGCTGCGGTTCTGGCCGCACGGGGCCCGGTGGCGTTGACCACCTGTCCGCATGTGATAACCTCGCCGGTGGCAAGTGTAATACTGTCAACCTTGGAGCCGCTCGCGTTTCGGGTGATGGCGACGACTTCATTCTGGATATAGTCAACACCGCGATTGCGAGCAGACCTACGCCACCATTCAAAGACTGTACCGCCGTCCCAATATCCTTCATCTTTACGGTTGATGGATCCAAGCACGATGTCATCCATATTGTAGAATGGATACCGCGTCAGTATTTCATCAGCAGTCAAAAGCTCTGTTGCGGCACCTGCTGCACGCTGTACGCTCTGGTTTTCGCGCAGAACATTAGCGAATCTGTCGGTGTCGGCCAGATACAGATAGCCATAGTTCTGGATTGCCAGATCAGGAACGCGATCGTCACCGATCCGGTCGCGCAAGGTTGTGATGAATTCGGCGGCAAATTGGCTAATCCGCACATTCAATTCATTTGAAAACTGTTGTCGGATACAACTGTTGGTATGCGCTGTCGAACAGGCCTGATAGGTCATGTCCCGTTCCACCACCAGAACGCGGCCTTGGAAATCTGGCAAGTCGGTCAGAAACCAAGCAGTCGCGGAGCCCATTATGGCGCCCCCAATAATGACCACGTCATATTTGTCATTCTCGGGTCTTTGAAAAAGGCCGGTGGTCATATCACGTCTCCTTTTTTGACCTTGGCGTGGGTTTCGGCAATCTTTTCTGCGCTTAGGCCATAGATCTCGAATGCGGTTTTGTCCGAGATGTAGCCCCGCGCAAGGTCACGGATAACATGTTCAGGATTGCGGTCTGCCGGGTCGCCGTAGCCTGCTCCGCCGGGAAAGGCCATCGCGACCCGTGCTCCATGTGGGACAAATTGCTTTCCTTTTGTGCGCATAGGGGTGCCGTCGTCTCGGGTGATTGTCGTCGCTGAGCCAGAGCCACCGCCGCGCCGGCCCCGGGCAGGATGCGCACTGCGATCAAACATCGCTTGTAGATCAAATTCATGACCCTCTTCGGCGCCAATTTCCATAAATTGACCAAGGCCGCCTTGGGTTTTGCCGACACCGCCGCTGTCGGGGCGCAATTCCTTGCGCCAGATTATGACGGGCCCTGCATGTTCGGTTGCTTCGACCGGCATGGTCATCACCCCCGACGGAAAGGCGGTCGCATTCAGGCCGTCAAGTTCTGGCCGCGCGCCCGAGCCACCGGAATTGAACGTCAGAACTTCGGAGCGCCGGGCGGTTGGGGGGGCTTGTGCGTCTGTGCGGGGTCGCAAGGATACCTGAAAGTTGCACAGGCATCCGGCACCTTCGGCGGGAACCAAACCGGGTACGATTTTGTCAAAGGCATCATAGACCGCGTCAGGAACGAAATGCCCAATAATGTGACGCAACGCGACCGGGGCTGGGTGCACCGCATGAACGATGGTATCGATGGGGGCTGTCACCTCGAATGGGGCAAGCGAGGCCGCGTTGTTTGGAATGTCCGGAGCAATAGCCACCTTAAGCGCGTAGCAGGCATAGGCTTTGGTGTAGACCAGCGGACAGTTGATGCCCTTTTTGTCAACAGCTGAAGTGCCTGTAAAATCTGTGATAATCCTGTCGGACGACACAGTTATCTTGACGCGCAAGGTGATGGGAGTGTCAAAGCCGTCTACTGTCATCTCGCCCTGCGCAGACAAAGGGGGCAGGGCTGCAATTGCTGCAAGGGTGGCGCGGCGCGAATTGTCGAGGATAAAGGATGCGATACCCTCAAGATCTGCCAGATCAAATTCCTGCATCATCTCAATAAGGCGGCGGTGGCCAATGTCGTTGCAGGTGGCCAGCGCAAAGATGTCTCCTACCAGCTGGTCAGGTTCACGAACATTGCCTCTGATAATGCGTAGCAGCGTTTGATCCACGCGGCCTTGGTCTGCGAATTTCATGATTGGGATATAGAGCCCTTCTTCGAAGACGCTGTGCGCATCGGCGCCAAAACCACGCCCCCCTATATCCACGATATGGGCCGTACAGGCAAAAAAACCGGCCAGTCTGCCCGCATGGAATGATGGGGTCACCATCGTGATGTCATGCAGGTGGCCCGTACCTTCCCAAGGATCGTTGGTGATATATATATCGCCTTCGAGGATGTTATCGCGGCCAATCCGGCGAATGAAATGCGCAACAGCATCAGCCATTGCGTTGACATGTCCGGGCGTGCCAGTGACCGCTTGTGCGAGCATGCGTCCCTGCGTGTCATAGACACCGGCTGACAAATCCCCGGCTTCGCGGACACTGGTCGAAAATGCAGTTCGCACCAACGCTTGTGCCTGTTCTTCCACAACCGAAATCAGGCGGTTCCACATGACTTGATATGCAACAGTTTGGTGGTCCATCGCTCAGACCTTTCGGGGCTTTAAGACAATGTCGATGCAGCCGTCCGGCTGACAAATTGCATCGCGGCTTTGGGGGACGATGATGGTCGTTTCCGCTTCGGTCAAGGCAGCCGGTCCCTCAATGCGCTGCCCGGCCTTGAGCCGAGCACGGTCGACCAACCCTGCATCCAGATAAGCGCGCTGTGCTGCGTCAAAGATTGGACGATTTTTTTGCGGTATAATTCGATCCGTGCCGTCAGTCGGGCTAATCTCAACAACATCCTGTTTGGGCGTTGTCGCATTCACGGACCAAACGGTGATTTCAATGTCCATACCCTCGACAGTCCGGCCAAACAGATTTGCGTAATCTTCTTCAAAGCGGGCTTGAAAGACATCCGCGCGAGGGGTTTCTGCTTGGTCCTGACTAAGGGTGATGGGAATTTCCCAACCCTGCCCGCTGTACCGCATATAGGCCTTGAATTCGGACAAGATGGGGGTGTCCTGATCGCAGCTGCGAACAAAACTTACGGCCTCGGATCGCAAATCGTGCAGGATCTGCGCTGCGGCATCAGTATCAAAATTTGAAAGCCTCATGTATAAAGATCTGTTCGCTTCAAAACTGTAAGGCGCACGCAGGAACCCGATGGCGGACCCAACCCCTGCACCCGGGGCACAATCAATCGGCTCACGCCCAGCTTTTCGCACAGGCGTGCTGCATGAAGCGGGGCGGCTCCTCCGAAGGCGATCATGGTGTACTGGCTCAGGTCCTCTCCGTTTTCGACGGCATGGACACGGGTGGCATTCGCCATGTTTTCATCGACCACTTCGGTCACACCAAAGGCGGCTTCGTTAGGATCCATGGTCAAAATCTCGCTGATTTGTTTGGTCAATGCCGCCTGCGCATTTTCAAAGTTCAAGGGGATCGAGCCACCTGCAAAATTGGCGGGGTCCAGCTTACCCAGTACCAGATCTGCATCTGTGACGGCAGGCCGTGTGCCGCCTTGATCATAACAGGCAGGTCCGGGCTCGGATCCTGCACTTTCGGGGCCAACGCGGATTTGCTGTAGCGTGTCTACATGCGCCAGACTTCCTCCTCCGGCCCCGATCTCCACCATGTCGATCACCGGAATGGATATCGGCATGCCAGAGCCTTTTTTAAACCGATAACTGCGCGCAACCTCGAACACGCGGGCGGTTTTAGGCGTTTGGTTTGTGATCAGGCATATTTTGGCTGTTGTGCCGCCCATATCAAAGCTCAACGCTTTATTGATCCCATAACGCGCGGCGATATCTGCAGCGAAAACAGCACCGCCAGCTGGACCGGATTCCACCAGCCGAACTGGAAAATCGGCTGCGTTTTGCAAGGAAATAATTCCGCCGCCAGAGTGCATCAGAAAGATACGAGCGGCGACATCCTCGGACCGCAGGCGGTCTTCGAGACGCCCGAGATATGAGGCCATCAACGGCTTAATATAGGCATTTGCCACCACGGTGTTAAAGCGTTCGTATTCCCGCATCTGTGGCGAGACCTCTGACGAAATCGATACTGCGACGTCCGGCAGTTTTTGGGACAGAACATCGCGGACCATGCGTTCATGAGAAGGATTGAGATAGCTGTGCAACAACCCGACTGCGATGCTGTCGACGCCCATTTGCGCAATATGGTCTGCCAATGTTTCGACACTGGACTGCTTCAATGCGATTAGCACCCGACCATGGGCATCCACACGCTCACACAGGGTAAATCGCATGTGGCGCGGCAGGAGTGGCTCTGGCAGGGTAAGGTTCAGGTCATATTGTTCAAAGCGGCTTTCGGTGCGCATTTCGATCACGTCCCGAAAGCCTTCTGTCGTTATCAGGGCCGTCTTTGCACCTTTGCGTTCGATAAGTGCATTTGTGGCCAGTGTTGTTCCATGAATGATCTGTTGTATTTGATTGGGCAGGACATTTGCTTTTTTACAAACTTGGTGAAGCCCCTCAATTATCGCATTTTCAGGTGCGGCGTAGGTGGTTAACACCTTGGTGGATGTAAGGCCAACAGGTGTTTCCAGCACGACATCAGTAAATGTACCGCCAATGTCGACACCAAGTCTTATTGTAGGCTGTGCCATACCCATTCCTCTGCCTGTTCAATGTGATCACGACGATAAGCGCAGAAATCAGGAGAGAAAAAAAGTCAAATTCCTCTTTGTCGATGTGGTTTATGATTTCGCGTTTGTCGCATATGACTCATTTTTCTTTTCTCGGGTGCGTGCGTGCCGTCAGGCGACCGAGCATTTCGATCAAAACCACCAATAAATTGTCGAACAGAAACAATATCGGTCTTGGGTCAAGCAGGACAGATAAAGGGTTTCCCCTACAGAACTAGCAGCGGAGATGTTTATCCAGGGTCAAACAGCCAATACTTTGGCCAGACGCGATCAGTTGAGGACCGATGGTCTCGTTTTCATCCCGAATATGAGCAGCGGAACAGGTGGCGAAGTTGATCGTTTGATAGTCAGCTTCAATGTCAATCTGTGACAGCTATAAAATAAGTGGCCGGATCACTGTGACGTTCATAACGGCAAGGTTGATCGCGCTCATAACAAGGAAACATACAATCGATCCGTGAACCTCTTTTCTACGGACTAAGCTTGGTAGATCCCTAATATATAACCAGAAGCCCT
>JAYQEA010000027.1:0-7295 GCA_038138625.1 Roseivivax sp. | reverse complement strand
AAGCCCTCACCTTTGGAAAAATTAACAGAGACTATGAAACCCAAGATGAAGATGATCGCCGGGCTTGCGCTAAAGAAAAACGGACTGCGTACAAAAAGATGAGTTGCCACATCAACAATAAAATCAGGGAAGGTGCCTGTTAGCAATGGGTATACCCACACGGCGGCTGACAGGACGAAATAACACCGGAAAAAAATATATATCATTGATTTCGCTCGTCCTATAATATTCGCCCTTTGAGGCAGGTGCAAAATGTAGAAATCAAGAATTCGGTGGCATCATCGGCACTTTTCAAGGCGATGTTTTGCGAGGTTGTCCGCTATATACCGCTGGAAATGGACATTACACGTCCAGTTGTTCGATAAACTTCGCATTTTCTTGAATGTACTGGAACCTCAGCTCTGGTTTTTTTCCCATCAATTGATCCACCAGAGTATTGGTTTCCCCATAAACATCTTCATCTATCGTTATTTGGATCAAGGTTCTGCTGCCGGGATCCATGGTTGTTTCTTTAAGATCTTTGGCATCCATTTCTCCAAGACCCTTGAATCGTTGAACATCGATGCGGCCCTTCCCACCCAGACCTGTACGGAGGAGTTCATCTTTGCTCTGCTCATCTGGCACATATGCTCTTTGTGCGCCTTGAGTGAGACGATACAGAGGTGGACAGGCAAGATAGAGGTGACCCTTGTCAATTAACGGACGCATTTGAACGAAAAAAAACGTCATCAACAGCGCTGCAATATGGGCACCGTCAACATCGGCGTCGGTCATTATTATTATTTTTTCGTAACGGAGGTCATCAATATTGAACTTGGCCCCCAATCCAACACCTAAAGCCTGTTTCAGGTCATTGATTTCCGAATTCGAGCTCAGTTTTGAAGATGCCGCTCCAAGAACGTTCAAAATCTTTCCTCTCAGCGGCAACAAAGCCTGATTTTTCCTGTTCCGGCCCATTTTAGCGGACCCACCGGCACTATCACCTTCCACAATGAAAAGCTCTGTGCCGGCTCTCGATGTGGCAGAGCAATCAACCAGTTTGCCCGGTAGCCTTAGGCGTTTGGTTGCTGTTTTTCTGTCAGTCTCTTTGGCTTGCTTTCGCTGAAGCCGCTCTTCTGCGCGCAGGATAAGAAGATCAAGTATTGCACCTGCCGATTTCGGATCGGCAGCCAGCCAATTGTCGAAGTGGTCTTTAATGGATTGTTCGACAAGACGATGCGCCTCGGCGGTTGCCAGTCTGTCCTTGGTTTGCCCCACAAATTCCGGTTCACGGATGAAACAGCTGATAAGCGCGCAGGCGCCGATATTTATATCCTCGCGTGAAATTAAATTTGCTTTTTTATTCCCGCAAAGCTCGCCGTACCCGCGCAAGCTTTTCAATATTGCTGTCCAAAATCCATTTTCGTGCGTCCCACCCTGTGGTGTCGGGACAGTATTACAAAATGATTTTACGAACCCTTCACGCGTTGTGACCCAATTGATTGCCCATTCAACACGCCCCACAATCCCAAATCGTTTAAAGAAATCGGCATTTCCGGAAAAGGAAGAGGGAGAGTGCGCTACATCCTCAGTCAGACTGTTATCGAGATACTCGGCCAATCCGCCGGGGAAATGAAACAATGCTTTGCTTGGCGTTTTGGCATCGTCAACCTCGCAGCTCCAGCGGATTTGGACGCCGGAATACAGATAGGCTTTCGATTGCGCGAACTGATACAACACACTGGGAATAATCTTGTGTTTTCCAAAAATTTCCGGGTCAGGGTGGAACGTGATTTTTGTTCCACGACGCGTATGCGTGTCGCTGACTAATTTCAGATTGCTTTCGGCGTGACCTTTTGAAAATCGCTGTTCAAAGAGCTTTTTGTCACGGGCCACTTGGACAATAAGCTTGTCCGAAAGCGCATTGACGACCGATGCTCCGACACCGTGTAATCCACCCGATGTCTGGTAGGCCTCGCCCGAAAATTTTCCGCCCGCATGAAGAGTGCAGAATATAACCTCAAGCGCCGACTTTTCCGGAAATTTCGGATGCGGGTCTGTAGGAATTCCGCGTCCATTATCAGTGATTGAGATGCTGTGATCTGAATGCACTGTCAGTTCGATTTTGCTGGCAAAACCGGCGACCGCTTCGTCCATTGCATTATCAAAAATCTCGGCAACCAAATGGTGTATGGCTCTTTGGTCGGTTCCGCCGATATACATACCGGGTCGTTTTCGAACCGGTTCGAGGCCCTCGAGAATCTCAATCGATGAAGCATTGTAGTCATTTGCTTCACCTGCATTGCCAGTACTAGCAGGCATACTGTCCTCCGTGTAGAGTGACTTGGACTAACACAAGCATGCGAGAGTTGGAAGCCATTCAGGCCACCGTAATATCCGAAGGACATACACAAAAGCGTCTTCAAGAATTTTAGTCTGAGATGTCTATTCAGACGCGTGTGGTATGCTTCAACCGGTTAAAAGAGAGCCAAAACGTAAACTCAACCAGGATCCGTCGGTAATCGAGTTTTACATCCGGTTTTTTTGTCCTGTGTCAAACTTCTAAAATAGAGATTCGATTGCAAGAGCGTCGTTTTGTGGTGTCGGATCGGGTGTAGTAGCGGCCGGGGGCACATGTGTGGGGCAGGGTAAAAGACGCCTGAGGCACGGCAGAGGGCGCGCGTCTGTTTCCGGAATCTATGTTGTGGTGGGTTCGCCCAGGATCGCTGTTGCGTGACCAGCAACGTGCTTTGGGCCATTGAAACAGCTGGTTACGACGCTTCCATGGGCGGGTGATGTCGAGCATCTCTTCAAAGCTATCAGCGATGATCCATACCTTAATTACGCGCTCACCGACGGCATCTGGCGCGAAATGGAGCGCGCAGTTCCTAGCCGTCGGGCGCGCGTGCGATCAGCTGATAATCAAGATTTCGCGCTTGTAGATGCGCTCGCCAATCAGGTGTGTTTCCTGCTTCTGGCCGATCAGACGCAGGATATAAAAGGCGTCGTACCACTGATCCGATGCCTGCCCTACGTGGCCATCTGCATACATCCGGTCGTGATAGTTCTTGAGGTTCTGACTTGGACAGAGGTTTGTAAACTCAGACCAAGCGACTGGCGGGCCACACTGCCTCATAGGCGCTCATCACGCCCATGCGTCCGTATGCCCAGCGGCAGGCTGTCTTTGGTTTGCCTTTGCTGGGGGGCAATAACCTTACTGACCTATCATTCGCAAAGAATGCCTTGCCAGATAAGACGAAACGGTTGATGGACTGAGCCAGTTGTTCCAACGTTGCTGCCGACTTGCCAACCCACCTTGTCAGAGTGGAGTAATCCCTATCAAAACCTTCGCGTGCGGAGATTGGCGCTTGGCGGCATAGTGGCAGATGAACCATGTACGTTCTGGTCAACACATAAGCTAAGTTCCCCAAGCCCGGAATGCCCTTTTCAACTAGGCGCGACAGTATCGGTACTTGGTTGATGCCGCCATAGTTTTTGCCAGCCATGCGGGGCGGAGGGTTCGGTTCACGACAATGCGCCCTGGGATATCTTCCAACTTACATATTGTATCTAGCCTCAATTCACGCAGCGCGCCACTGCCGTCTGGACAAGAATCGCCGCCAAACAAGACCTGCTCTAATCTGGCCAGGTCGTATGGCAACGGTTTGCGCGTAGGTTTAGCCTAACTGTTCGTGTCAGTTTGTTTCGGTTACTTAAACGGTGTGCTGGCGGCGTCTGCCACCTTTTCATCCTCATCGCGCGATGAAAGTTGGTCGATGCCTTCGACCCTTGGCCCAAGGCGATGCGCGTTCTGGCCCGCTACCTAGCGGTACGGCGTCTCGATCAACAGATCATGGTCCTATACCTCAGGCAGTAATCCCACCGCACACTCGCATAAATTTGCAGGCTGAGAAGGGATGGAATCCGGGACTGTCAGACATGCGTTCATACACCCGATGTGACGAACAATGTGACCCTGGAAAGAGCCGAATGTTCACCAAAATTGACCTATCCAACCTATAGTGACTGCCATGTCTTTTGTGGCATAGGTCAGTCGGTATCTTCCAAATATATTGATGATTGCGAATGGGACGCGTGGAACCTTCCAAAATTTGCCGCAGGCTAAACGAAGGGGCCTTTCTAGCTGCCTGAGGAGCAAAACCGCAAATTGGATATCCCATCATATGATCTTCAGCCAAAACCGATGACGATTTTGATGCCAGTGTTCCGAACCCATGCTGCATGTCCGCCGCGCTAACTGCAAGCCAGACCCGCGTATTGCTCGGGACAGGGATCCCAGTGCAAAGAATTTGACCAAGCCAACCACCGTATTTAACGCAGCTGAGCTCTCGACCAGAACCTGGCGCCAATCCGACAGGGTCAGGTCAAGTTGCGTCGCGCACAGGGTTGACGGTGTCGGATTGGCGCCAGCCCCACCAACCAACGCCAGAAACCGCGATTGGAAGGGAACAGGCTGACGTCTCGCCATGCATTCTTAAGCCACACTATGATGGCCCTTATTGCAGAATGTCTGCATCAGATTTTTGGAGATCCCGCGCGAGTAAACTGGTCTCAAAATATGATAAATAGACCCGATTATACTGCAAGATATCTTCAGCCTCTGCATCGCTAAAAAAATTGCAGGATTATGCGACCAGAGAAATGCTTGACAAGTTAAGTCAATGGTAAAAATATAAAAAGGAAAGTGAAGCAGTAGAGAAAATCTTACAAATTAAAATGAAAATCATATGATATGCGGGAACTCTGCAAGCTTTGTGATATTTCATAACCACTGCGTGAATATCTTAAATTTCAATAAATTTTTTTGTATTAAGTTGGATTATTTTCAAAAATCATCAAAAATTAAAGGCCTTGGATTATTCTATATCCAAATTTTTAACAGATTTATTTTAGAGAATTATTGTGTGGTAAAATATATAATAATTTGAACTATATATTTAGTTTTAGTTAAATTTTCTTCGTGTGGAATAACTTTATGCCTGAAATAAATATCGTAAATAGTAGTTTTGAAGATCCAGAGTTAAGCGATGGTAGCTATGAATATGGTGTTAATAATTGGACGCTTACTGGTGGGAGTTATGGTGGTGTTTATAACCCAAAGGCGTCATATGTAAGCGGCGTAACAGGGCAAAATGTTGCCTATCTGTATAATGCTGGCGAATGTATTTCTCAGGAAGTAAGCGGATATAATTATTCTGCTAATGAAGAAATAATATTTTCTGTAGATATAGGAGATCCCTCGTATGATGGGGCTCAGGATTACCGCGTTGAAATCGTCGTGGACGGTACTATTGTTGGCTGGACTGATGGTAATACTGGCAATACCGACACCATGTCAACAGTAACAGTCTACAGTACTATTTTTGATCCATCATTAAATGGCCAATCCGTTACATTTAAAATAATGAAGGTTGGCAGTGATAAGGATGAACTGTTCATTGATAACGCTCAGGCCTCGTATGTTTCTCTGGCGAATGGTATCGTTGAAGGCACAAACATGGCCGACAATATCGATATTGGATATACAGACAGCGATGGTGATATTGTCGATGGCAGCGACGGTACAAATGATAAGATCCACGGATATTCCGGCCACGATATCATAAATGCAGGAAGCGGCAGAGACACTGTTTTAGGTGATTCAGGCCGCGATACTCTGTTCGGGGACGGGGGCGCAGATGAACTTGATGGGGGTGGAGGGAACGATTCTATCGATGGTGGTGTTGGTGCTGATACAATTTATGCCTCCAGTGGATCTGACGAGATCGATGGCGGTGGGAACAGTGACACCTATTCAGCGGTGGGTGCGCAAACGATATATTTGGCAAAATTAACGGTCAATGTCGATAATGCCGGTGACGGTTCCGTGATCAAAAGTACCGGCGGCACAGATACTGTGTCCAACATGGAAACCTTCATTGCTGATGAAAGTGGGCAATTAGATAATATAACTTTACTAGACAATACGATCGATCATATTGATCATGATCCATCAGGAGAGTTGTATAACGTTTCAGATATTGCCAACATTGATGACGACGCTGAAGGTATATTTACACCGTATTACAGTGATGAGGAAATATATTTTGGACCCTCTGCTGACCTGAATTTTTCAGACATTATGGCAATGCAAACCCGAGGGCAAATTCAGATCACTGGGGGTGATAAAGCAGGGCAGGTTGGAAATATTTCATATGAAAATTTTGAAACTATCAACTTTGGTATTCTTTGTTTTGCACAAGGCACTCTCATCCGGAGTGAATATGGTGATTTACCCATAGAATCCTTATCTGTTGGTGATAGGATTGTGACAATTGACCATGAATACAAGCCTATACGATGGATTGGATCACGGCATATAGACGCCTTTAGTCTTCAGAAATATCCAAAAATTAGGCCTATTCTTATTAAGAAAGATGCACTTTCAACTGGTTCTCCAGCACAAGATCTTATCGTCTCACCACAGCATAGAATATTAATACGATCAAAAATCGCTTACCGTATTTTTGGTTCAGATGAAGTTTTAATACCCGCTAATAAACTACTTGAGATTGACGGTATAAGTGAACTAGATGATTTTTCGAATGGTATTACCTACTATCATATCTTATTTGATTGCCATGAAATTATATTTTCAAATGGGGCGCTTTCAGAAAGCCTTTTCACAGGACCAGAAGCGCTTGCTGCTCTGACCGAAGATGCGAGACAAGAAATTCAGGCAATATTTCCTGAAATTTGTAATCCTGATTTTGAAGTATCGCCGGCGCGATTAATACCCCCAAGAGGGAAGGATGCCCGCAAACTTGCTCACCGGCATAAAGCCAATAAACGTCCGTTGTACGAGATAACTTAACCTCCTCCGTCGTTTTGCATGATACACAGTCCACGCTGTTTTACTCAATTATGCCTGAATTCATGATGTTTAATTTGTTTTTTAGGTAGTTGAGGAGTGTCGCCCGTCGCCTTCAACGTAAAACGCTTGCAGCCAACACGCTTGGCTGGCGGTGGAGGTAAGGTGAACCTTAAAACATGCAATGTAGGGCTTGTCGGGTCGATGCAGATATGCACGCTGATTGTCTAGGCAAAAGTTAGACCCGTTGACAGCTATTGCGCGCCGTGCTGGACAACAGCTCATGCGGTTCCGGCAGACGACAGGTAGTTGCAGACTTGACTGAGTTTGGTTTGAACATTTGCAACTGCCGCGTCGGGTGGTTTGTGCAAGACTGGCTTTCGAGTCGAAAGATGAACCGCCCCTTGTTTGCCGGAGACCCAGAAGTAAGGATACTGGGTTATGG
>JAYQEA010000026.1:38205-41052 GCA_038138625.1 Roseivivax sp. | reverse complement strand
TGCTTATTGAACTGGGCTATGTCGCCACTCGTCCAGATGATTTCTGTTCGGTTCGATTGGTAGAGCTTCTTGAGCTTGTGACAGTGATGCTCTTTCAGCTTTCCCTCTTCCACCGCCCAATTCAGAATGCGTGTCGCGTGGGTGCCTGCCATATCGTGCTGCTTGGGCGAATGAAGCCACTTCTTGCGCCAATTATTGACCTCGCCCCGCGAGGCGCGCTCCTCGAACATCGCGACAGAATCGGCACAGAACTCCTCGCGGAACAACTCCAGCCATTTGCGGATATCAGCCTTTGAACGCTCAGCCTTGGGCAAGGACGCACTGGACAGAAAATCGTCGACCAAGTGAGTCGTCAGATATTCGGCCGGGCTCACGAACGGGTCACACCGTCAATACGTATGAAAGAAATCGGGTTTTTTGGGGTTGGGGTCCGTTCCCTCCCAAAATTTGGGGCCGTCCGCCAAGCTTAGAAATAATAACGAACACTGGCGACGACCTTGCGTTGGACACGGTGCAGGTCACGGGCTCTGCAATCTCTACAGAAAAATTCTCTGGATCCGAAGCGCATAGCGGTGCCACAGAGCCCCATAACGGAAGCGCGCTCGTATATACATTTCAAGCTCAGCGAAACTAACATTTCGACTAAAAAGGGACAGTGTTTTAGAGTCAGAAATTGTTAAAGAGACGAACAATCAATGACCGTCTCTTCCGTGGTTATCGCGATCCCGTCTTCATGGCTCTATTTTGTCGTGGGCATGCGTCGTTCAACGATCCTTGCCAGAATTGATGCGCCAATCGGCAGCATATCGGTGTCCAGAGTAAATCCGGGATTATGAAGTGGCATGGTCCCCGCATGTCCAACCATGCAATAGGCCCCAGGCACTTGCTTTAGCATATCGGCAAAATCTTCAGATCCGGTGGCGGGCTGTACCTTGTCTGAGGTATTTTCGACGCCGACCACATCAGCGGCTGCTTCCATATATGCATCCGATAACGCATCATCGTTGATCAAAACATCAAAGATATTGCGAAACTCTGGGGTAATTTCGACATCATAGGCCGTTGCCAATCCCTTGCACAGCTCGGAGATGCGGGTTTCAGCCAGATCGTAGACTTCGTCCTTGAAATAGCGAATGGTTCCCGACAGCGTTGCGTCTTTGGGAATGACATTATAGGCGGCACCGGCGTGGAATTGTGTGATGGATATGACGGCGCTATCCAAGGGTGCGAGGTTTCGTGATAGAACTGTCTGGATCTGACTTACAAGGGCGCTGCCAATGACCACGGGATCGCGCGATTGCTGCGGCATGGCGGCGTGACTACCGCGCCCGCTGATCGTGATGTCGAAAAACGCCGCCCCCGCCATTGCGGTACCTTTGCAAATGCCAACCTTACCGGGTTCGCCATTGGGATAGTTGTGCATTCCGTAGACCTCATCCACGGGGAAGCGGTCAAAAAGACCCTCTTGCAGCATCCCGCGCGCGCCTCCCAGTACTTCTTCGGCGGGTTGAAAGATCAACACCGCTGTGCCGTCAAAATTACGCGTCTCGACTAGGTGACGCGCGGCCCCAAGCAGCATGGTAGTATGGGCGTCGTGTCCACAGGCATGCATGACACCAGCATTTTTTGACGCGTAAGGGAGGTTGGTTTCTTCGTCGATCGGCAGCGCGTCCATATCGGCACGTAGACCGATGCGGCGCGGTCCTGTGCCTTTGCCCTTGATAATCGCGACGACGCCCGTTTTGGCGATGCCTACATGGACTTCGTCCACACCCATATCACGAAGTGATTTAGCAACGATACCTGCTGTGCGCACCTCGGTGAACCCGATTTCTGGATGGGCATGCAGATCGCGATAAATCTCTGTCAGTTCTGCGCTTGCGGCGTCAATCAGGGGAAGAATGCCCATTTGTGTCTCCGTATTTTTTTGAGCTTCAGCCAACGGCTGAACCTTGTCCAAATTCAACGTTTGCGCCTGGGGCTGCATCAAGCAGAAGGCGGGTGTAGCTGTCTTGTGGGGCTGCATAAACCTGTGCTGTTGCGCCCTGTTCAACAATTTTTCCTGATTTCATGACGATGAGGCGGTCGCAAATCTGTGCTGCGACGCGCAAATCATGGGTGATGAAAAGCATGGCAAGATTGTAGCGTTCGCGAATATCATCCAGCAGTTCCAGAACTTGGGCCTGCACGGACACATCAAGCGCCGACACGGCTTCGTCTGCAATTAGAACATCCGGTTTGACCGCCAGCGCGCGCGCGATGCAAATCCGCTGGCGTTGCCCACCCGAAAATTGATGCGGATAGCGGTCAAGCGCATCCGGAGACAAACCCACCAGCGACATTAAATCGCGTGCCTGTGCCAGGGCGTCTTGGCGTGTTATGCCAAAGTTCATTGGGGCTTCGGTCAAGGATTGGCCAACGGTACGACGGGGATTAAGCGATCTGTAGGGATCTTGAAAAACGATCTGGACCGCCCGACGAAATGGACGCAGCCGCGTTTCGGCAAGCGTTGCGATTTCCGTTCCCTGCAGCGTGATAGACCCTTTGGTCGGGTCTATAAGCCGTGCGATACATCGTGCGACAGTAGACTTTCCAGACCCGCTTTCCCCGACAATCCCCAATGTCTCGCCCTTGCGCAACACAAACGATACATCCCGTGCGGCATGCACAATCCGGGATTGTGATAAAAAGCCACGGCGTCCGTACGTTTTGTCCAAATGAGAGACGGACAAGGCCTCTGGTCCACCAACGGGTATGCGTTCCGGAGGCGTCATTGACGGCACGGATGCCATCAGCATTTTGGTGTAATCCTGCTGAGGAAAGCCCAGTATCTGGTCACGTGTGCCT
>JAYQEA010000026.1:11486-38195 GCA_038138625.1 Roseivivax sp. | reverse complement strand
CATTTCCTTGATGAGCTTCAGAATCTGCGCTTGGGTGGTGACATCGAGGGCTGTTGTTGGCTCGTCCGCGATCAAAAGAGAGGGATCTAGGACCAAGGCCATGGCGATCATGATCCGTTGACGCTGTCCGCCGGACAGTTGGTGGGGGTAGGCGTCCACCATTTTGTCGGGATCAGGCAGTTGCACGGCATCCATGATTTCAATGGCGCGGGCCCGACGCTGGGACGCGGTCAGTTTTGTATGAATTTCTAGAACTTCGGCGATTTGTGTTCCAACGCGGGCGACGGGGTTCAAAGCGGTCATTGGTTCTTGAAAAATCATCGCCATTTGCGTGCCTCGCAGGTCGCGCAATCGTTGTGACGAGGCGGTCAGGGTATCTTCACCATCGAGCCGTGTGACGCCGTGGGTTGGCGTCAGTTCTCTCGGTAAAAGTCCCATCACGGCCTGTGCTGTCACGGATTTTCCGGACCCGCTTTCGCCCACAACGCATACGATTTCACCAGGGTTCACGGTGAAGCCTATGTCGGTCACCGCGTTGTCGCGGTCTGCGCTTGCCGGCAATTGAACGGTCAGGTTTTGAACCTCCAGAACGGGCATATCGGTCATCACTCGGCCCTCACATCCGGTTTGCAAAGCGTGGGTCCAGCGTATCACGCAGCCCATCGCCCAACATATTCACGGCCAACACGGTCACGGCCAGAATGATTCCGGGAAATAAAATCTGATGTGGGTGCAGTTGGAAGTTTTCACGGGCCGTGCCCATGATATTGCCCCAGGTAGGAAATTCATCCGCAGGAATGCCCACGCCCAAAAAGCTTAGGATTGCTTCGACGATAATGGCGGAGGCTACGATAAAAGTTCCCTGCACAATCAGTGGTGCCACGGTATTGGGCAGGACATGCCGGTACAATAACAGGGGTACGCGGGTACCCGCCGTGATGGCGGCTTCGACGTACGGCTCTTCGCGGATGGAGAGCACGATAGAGCGCACTAGTCGAACAACACGCGGCACCTCGGGGACCACAATTGCTATGATGACACTGGTCATGCCGGCATTGAAAACCGAAACAACAGCTATAGCCAACAAGATTGCCGGAATGGACATCAATCCGTCCATGATGCGCATGATCACCGCGTCCAGCATACGAAAATAACCTGCAACAAGCCCGATCACCATGCCGAGGATGATGGAAATACTGGCAACAGCCAGCCCGACGGCCAGCGAAATCCTCGCTCCGTAAACCACGCGACTATAAATATCACGACCCAGGTTGTCAGAGCCCATCCTATACAGAACGGGCACTTTGACCCGCCCTTCATCGGTGTATATTTTCATCACACCTTCGTAGCCCGGCGGCTTCAAACGTGTGGACGTAGAGACCTGGTTCGGATCCATGGTATCCAGAAAAGGTGCAAACACAGCCATCAGGCATATCAGGGCAACCAGTATACCGCCAATAAGAACCGAGGTGTTGCTAAACATCCGTCGTATTGTCAGGCGACTAGGAGAGAGAGCTTGACTGGTCATCAGTAACGGATCCTAGGGTCTAGCAGGGTATAACTGAGGTCAATCACAAGATTGATCAGCACATAGATAAGTGAAAACAAAAGGACCACGGCCTGAATTGTGGGGAAATCGCGGTTCAGCACTGCGTCGACTGTCAAAAGCCCCAAGCCCGGAATGTTAAAGACACTTTCGGTGACCACAACGCCCCCGACCAGTATGGCAAACGCAAAGCCGATGACCGTTACAATCGGCACCGCGGCATTGCGCAGTGCATGCCGCATCAAAACCTTGGTTTCCGTTTGGCCTTTGGCGCGCGCGGTACGGATATAGTCTTCGCCCAGCACCTCCAGCACGGATGTTCGTGTCATGCGCGCGATGAATGCGACAAAGATCACTGACAAGGCCAGAGCCGGCAAAATCAGGTTATGGATCCATGGCCCTATACCGTTTGCAATCCTGTTGTATCCCTGAACGGGAAACCATGACAGCTGCAATGAAAACACATAGATCAGCGCAAAACCGATCACAAAGACTGGTACGGAAAATCCCAGTACTGAAAACCCCATAACGATCCGGTCAATCCAGCTGCCATGACGGTAGGCTGCAAGCACGCCTGTTGGGACTGCAATGGCCACGGTGAGCGTGATTGTTACCAGCGACAGCGACAGCGTGGGCTCGATCCGCGCAACGATCAGTTCACTGACCTGCTTTTTGAAGAAAAAGCTCTCTCCAAAATCACCCTGAAGGATATTTCCGATCCATATAATGAACTGCCGCAGCAAAGGCTCGTTCAGTCCCAAGGTCTGTCGGATTTCATCTATTTGGGCTTCGGTGGCGTAATCCCCGCCGATCATGGCAGCAGGGTCTCCTGGGGTAAGCCGCAGTAGCAAAAAGATAAAGACTGCAACCACCAGCATCACGGGGATCGTGGCCAAAAGCCGTTTTAAAAGATAAGGGCCCATACGTACGCCATATTCAAATGAGAGGTGCCGCGGCCCCAAATGGGACCGCGGACAGTGTTTTTAGTTCTTTTCTACGTTCCAGAACACTGGCACGCCTGCCGACAGGTAGCCCGTAACGTTGTTACGCAGCGCAGACGGCGTGTTGAACTGACCCAGATGGATGTGCGTTGGGTATTCAACGAAGCGCGCCTGGATCGCTTCTACGATCGCATACTGCTCTTCAAAGCTGCCAGCGCGGGCAAAGTCATCGCGCAACTGCTCGATCTGGTCATCGCACGGCCAGCCGAACAGGGCCGTGTCACAAGAGCTGTTCAGGAATGCCATGGCCAAGGGGTTGAACAGATCGCCTGCATCCCATGCAGTGGCAAAGGCATTCCAGCCACCTTCGGCTGGATCATCCTTTTTGGAACGACGCGCAACAAGAGTTGACCAGTCCATGGACTGCATATCCACAGTCATGCCAATGGCTTCCATCAGTTCCTTTGCGACCGGTGCCAGATTGGTCAGCACTGGTACGTTGGTAGAATGCATCAGAACAACCGGTGTGCCGTCATATCCTGCCTCGTCGAGCAGCGCGCGCGCCTTGACGAAGTTGGATTCCAACAAGTCTTCCATATGGGCATTGGTCTCGAATGGAAGGCCACATATGAACATCGCCTTGCATGCCTGAAAGTAGTCAGGGTCGCCGATGGTTGCCTCAAGGAAATCCTCTTGGTTAAACGCATAAAGCAGCGCCTGACGAATTTTCGGGTTATCGAACGGGGGATGCAACACGTTAAAGCGGAAGGTGTACTGCAAGCCCGCTAGGTTTGGCGATTGTGTATAGCCTTCGCCGCTTGACGCAAGCAATGGCAGCAGATCAGGTGGTGTTGATTCGATGATATCAACTTCACCTGCAACCAACGAGTTGATGGCGGCCTGAATGTCGCGATTTGGTGTCCATTCAACCCGATCGACTTTGGCGATTTTCGCGCCAGCAAGACCGTTCGTGGGCTCGGAGCGCGGGACATAGCCCTCAAAACGGTCGTAGACCACTTTGGTGCCCGGCTCCCACTCGGCATCATTGAACATGAATGGACCAGAGCCGATATATTCGTCGATCTGCTCGCTGCCCGGCGTCGCGGCAATACGCGCTGGCATCATGAACGGCACGTTGGATGACGGTTTGGCCAGTGCCAATTCGATCAGTCCGGTGGGCGAGTTGAGTGAGAAGACCATGGTCCTGTCATCGGTGGCGGTAAGGCTGTCGACAAAGGTCATCATCTTTTGACCCATTGCGTCTTTGCCAGCCCAACGGTTGATTGATGCCACCGTGTCCGTCGCTGTCACAGGCTGGCCATCGTGCCACATAAGCCCATCGCGAAGGGTTATCGTCACCGTCAAACCATCATCAGAGCGGGTCACAGAATCGACCATTTGTGGCTGCACGACACCATCGCCATCCAAGGAAAACAGTGTGTCGTAAATCATGTATCCATGGTTGCGTGAGATATAGGCTGTCGTCCAGATTGGATCGAGGATTTTCAATCCAGAATGCGGGACAACCCG
The DNA here is from genome assembly GCA_038138625.1 of Roseivivax sp. GTDB lineage: Bacteria > Pseudomonadota > Alphaproteobacteria > Rhodobacterales > Rhodobacteraceae > JAQXDR01. The sequence continues at coordinate 34,178 of JAYQEA010000026.1, read as the reverse complement.
CAAAACGGTTTCCGCAGAAGCGGGGGCAGCATTTAGTGACAAAGTGATCGCAGCTGCTGCGACACCTGTAACAAAGCTGCGCCGAACAAATTTCAGCATGATAGACTCCCTTTATGTTGCGCGGGTAAGATTGCGTGCCGGCGCCTGATTACTATCGGCGTCCAAAGATGTTGAGTCAAACCCCGAGGCCTGACAATATGCTGGCATTCGTGTTGCTTGCTGACACTTCACACAGGAGATCCACATGCCAGACACAAAACTTTGGCAGGCATCGGCCTGCGAACTGGCCGCGCAAATCGCAAACGGCGAGGTTTCGTCACGCGACGCAGTTGCTGCTTCTGTTGACAGAATGGCCGAGCTGAATCCATCGCTGAACGCGGTTGTTGATGATCTCAGCGCCGAAGCGATGTCCGATGCGAAAGCACTGGACGAGACTTTTGCACGCAGTGGACCCGTCGGTCCCTTACATGGCGTGCCAGTCACAATAAAAGAAAACATCGATCAAAAAGGGTATGCCACGCCCAATGGCGTTGTTGCGTTCAAGAACCTGATTGCCCCGGAAGATTCACCGTTTGTGACCAATCTTAAAAACGCTGGGGCCGTTGTCATCGGGCGCACAAACACACCAGAGTTTTCCTTTCGCGGCACAACCGACAATCCATTGCACGGGCGCACCTTTAACCCTTGGAATGATTGGGCCAGTGCAGGCGGATCTTCAGGTGGTGCCGGGTCTGCGGTGATGGCGGGCATGGGGGCCATTGCGCATGGAAATGACATTGGTGGCAGCCTGCGATTTCCAGCAGCAGCTAACGGCGCTGCAACAATAAAACCGGGACTGGGGCGCACCCCTGCCTACAACCCGAGCCAAACCGCAGAACGGGGTATTCTGGCGCAAGTGAGCTCGGTTCAGGGTGTGATCTGTCGCGAGGTTCGCGACGTGCGTTTGGCCATGCAAAGTGCAATCGCCTATAGCCCTATGGATCCCTGGCAGGTGCCGATGCCCTGGAATGGTCCTGCATACGACGGTCCTGTCCGGGTGGCCTTTACCCGCGAAACTTACGGATTTGAAATGCATCCCGCTGTGGAGACCGCTCTTTTGACGGCGCGTGACGCTCTGATCGATGCAGGCTACGAGGTGATCGAAGTCGCCCCCCCCAACGTGGCCGAAATAGGGGCAGAGGCTACGCGAACTCTTTTCGGAGAGGTCAAAATGTTAATGCTTGAAGGGATGCGTGAATACGGCAGCACGGAATTCAATACGTACTTTGACCACTGTTTTGACATTGCGCCCCCCTATGAGGGAGCAGAGCTCTTGCAGGCCTATGCAAAACGCAGCACTTATCTGCGCAACTGGCAGGTTTTTCTGTCAGACTACCCCTTGGTTCTCACACCGTTTTTGTTGCAGCCGACATATGCGCATGCACGCGACTATGAGGGACGCGAGGGGGCAGAAGACATCATGCTCAAGGCGTTCTACAGCTTTGCGATGAACTATATGGGTCTGCCTGCCGGTAATGTGCCGGCGAACTATAACGATGGATTGCCGGTTGGTGTGCAAATTGTCGGTCGTCGCTTTCGTGAAGACATGATCCTAGATGCCTGCGAGGCAATCGAGGATCGGGTCGGCGTCATGGCTCACAGACTCTTTGAACGCGGATAACCAATTCCTAGGCCGGGCATGACCCGGCCCAGGGATCATTCATTTTGGGCCAGAATTGACTGTTGCGTTTGCTATAGGGGATCTGACCATAATCCGGGCTGATGGTACCGGGACCGTTTATGTAGACAACCTCAGTGGCGATCGGGCCGAAACCCGCATAGAAATGCTGCGAAGATTTAACCACAACGGCCCTTAATTTTCCCAGATCCAACCCCAGATCAGTAAAACCTTCGGGGTGGAAAGCTTGGGTTCTGGTATCGCAAAGCACCAGATGCACACCGTCTTGTTCGATCCAGACACCTGTGCCCATGGGCATCCTGCCTTCGCCCATACGCTGGCTCATGTCCGGCAACACTGCGCGCACTGTGACCCGCATATCCACAGGTTGGCCCGAACTTGGTGCAACTTTGCCACCCACCCGTAGTCGAAGACGGGCGCCGACGCCTGCGTCCTGACACAGACGGACTGCTCCGGGGTCCCAAAACAGACCCAGAGCGATGTCCTTCATCTGGCGATCCAGTATTTTTTGGAGCACAAACGTACTGTCAGATGGTGCACCTGCGCCTGCATTATCAGCAAAATCTGCCAGAACAAGCGGGCCTGCATGCGCGGCCTCTATTTTGTCGAGCGCGGCATCAATATCAGGCCAGTCGGGGGCAATTTCGGCCCGCAAGGACCACAGCTTTTGCCCATAAGATCTGGCCAGCTCTTCGGCCTGTTCAGCGCTGTTATCACAAATCGCCAAGACCCGCGTTCCGACCTCTGCGACATCGCCCCATGGAAAGCCGTGGATGAGAGACAGAGACAAGGCTCGCCCGCGTTTTTCATCGGCCAACATTTGGTCCACGAAAGCCCGCATAGGCGCACGGGTTGTGTGATACATGGACACCATCCGGCAATCGTAATCCCGCATTACGGGCCTGATCTGGCCAAGAGCCGTCCGTGCGGCCAGATCAAACAGATCGCGGGCGCGGTCTGCGCTGTCGGTATGTGGATATTCTTTGTAGGCGACGATCAAATCGGCCCCATCTCGCATAGCTGGTGTCAGGTGACTGTGGGGATCAATCTCGACGCCAATCACAACATCAGGCCCGACCAATGCGCGGGCCCGCATGATCAGGTCACCTTCACAATCATCATAACCTTCGGCGATCATTGCGCCATGCAAAGACAACAGCACAATATCAGGCGTTGCCATACCAAGCGCAGATAGGATTTCGTCCCTGTAGCTTTCGTATGTGGCGCGCATGGTGATGCCCGACGGCTGGGCAAAAGCGGCAAGGCCCTCGCAGACCGCCCAACCGCGGCCTTCTGACAGGGTTCGCCACACATGCATCGGAGCTGAAAACAGATTTGCGGGCTCTTTCGTGGCGCTCCGAGACACGAACGTGTCTTGGAATGCCAAATGGCCTGTCGGCATTGGAGAAAAGCTGTTGGTTTCCGTGGCCAAGCCAGCAATAAACACCTTCACCTAGTGTTCCTTTCCGCTGTCGGTACGCAAGACGGGTCCGCCCTGTGCCTCCCAGGTGGAAAATCCTTCGCGCAGGTGGGAGGCGTCAAAGCCCATATCCTGAAGCGTCGCCACTGTCAGCGCCGACCGCCATCCGCTGGCACAATGAAAGACATACCTCTTGCCCTTCTGCGCAAAGACGTCTTTGTGATAGGGACTGTCGGGATCTACCCAGAATTCGATCATGCCGCGCGGCGCATGGACGCTGCCGGGAATAAATCCGGCACGCTGTCTTTCACGGATGTCGCGAATGTCGATGATGACCGTATCAGGATCATCGAGAGCCTTGATAAGATCGGTCGTTTCGATTTCGTCGATACGGGCGCGGGAGTCCGCAACCATCTGCGCGGCAGTTTTTTTAAGTGAAGACATTCTGCGATCATTCCTTGCAATAGCTGGTTTTAAAATGGCGAAGCGCGACCCATCTGCATAGCCCCTGATTTTGAAAATACCTGCGGTCGTGCCGGACGGGTGTCGGTACATAATACGGGATATTTTTGGCTGGTCTGGCCCATTTTACCGACACAGTGCATTTTTAGCCAGATTTAGGGGGGATGCTGCGCCATCAAAGCAGCGATTGGTCAGACCTGCGGTTTGCTGAAAACAATCCAAGCCTGATACCCTTGGCGGTGTGCTAGTCAGGACGAAAAACGCCGTGTAAAAATACGCTCAGGTCTGTTGTGGCACTTGGTGGCAGGACATGGGCCACATATTGATCCGGGCGTACCAAAACCATCGCACCGGTTTTGCGATCAATGTCTCGGAGGTTAAAGATGTCCGGTCCGGCCGGATCCGCGCAAAAGACTTTTTCATAATCATGCAGTCCAAGTGCGCCTTTTTGCGGCCAGACCAAATCAGGCATCTCGGTAATGTTCAGGCTGTGGGGATGCGCCTGCAAGACGGCACGCACATCAATGACTGCGTCCACATCCGAGCCATTCGGTGTGACAGAGGCAATTATTGGTTTCAGTGCGTCGCATAATCCCGTCAGCAACTCGGTTTGAGAACATCCGTTGTCGCAGGGTAGAAATAATACCAGCAGCCAGCGGGCGTCAGTCTTTTGAACATGTCCAAGCTGCACGTTTCGTCCGTCTGCCAGGCGGATAACAGGGGCAGAGTGAAATCGCATTCCGATATCGAAGCCGCCTGCCAAGGATTGCCAATCGCTCGGTCCGGTCAGGAACGATGGTGGGTAGCGAACGGACAGACCAGCTGTGTATCGACCATGTTCTATAAAATATCTCTGAAACAACGGCAGGTTTTGACCGTCATCCTCCCGTTCCTTGGGCGGGGCGCTCATAATTTCGGCCCACTCCTGATCAAAGGTGATCAAAGCCTGTGCGACGGCCTGTCGTTCTTGCGAATAACTTGCCAGCAGTTCGGGATCGGACTGTCCCGATAAAGCGTGCACAAGTTTCCAACCCAAATTGAAACTATCGCCCATAGAGACATTCATCCCCTGACCTGCCTTGGGACTGTGGGTGTGGCAGGCATCGCCTGCAATAAACACGCGGGGATGGGACGATCCGTCATCGAAGCGTGTACAAAGTCTCTGGCCGATCTCGTAGACGGACCACCAGACCACTGTTTTTACGTCAATGGTGTAGGGATGCAGGATGCGATTGGCTGCGGCAATGAGGTTGCTGACCCCCAGATCGCGCTCACTGACGCGTTCATCCGGGTTGAGCTTGTCCAGTTCGACATACAAACGTACAAGATAGCCGCCTTCTCTAGGTATCACCAAGACGGTGCCCTCGGCTGCGGATTGAACCAAAGATTTGAACCGGATATCGGGAAAATCTGTGGTTGCCAGAATGTCCATCACGCCCCACGCCTGGTGGGCAGCAGCTCCGTTCAAATGTTGACCAATAAGTCCGCGAATGGTGCTGCGCGCACCGTCGCAGCCAACCACATAGCGGGCGCGTATTGTCTGCAATTGGCCTGCGGATGACAGTGCGACCCTGACACCTGTTTGGTCAGCGCTTAGATCTTGTACTGAAACGCCATAAAACGGAGTTGCCCGGGTTGGAGCATTCAGCATTGTTTGCAGATACATATCGTGGACACGTGCCTGATTCAGGATCACATGCGGCATTTCTGACAAGCCGTCCTCGACATCCTGCACCCGCCCGCTTCGAATTATATGGGCCGGGTTTTGGGGATCTGGTTTCCAAAACGTAGCCTCATTGACCCAATAGGCTTCGCGCATGACTTTTTCCGCAAAGCCAAAAGTCTGAAACATTTCCATGGACCGGCAGGACACTCCGTCAGCCTGCCCTTTGGTCAGGGGACCCATTTGTCGTTCAACCAAGGCGGTGCGTATTTTGGGAAAATTTGCCAGATATGCAGCCAGTGTTAGGCCGGCAGAGCCTGCTCCGACAATAAGCACGTCCAGCTCTTCGGGAAGTGCTGAAGGGGCAGAGGTATCTGCAAGAGCGACATCAGGATCGCCGGGATGATAGCCGTCACTGTGATACTGCATGGTATGGCCTGTTTCAGAAGGTAACTTCTAGGCTAGGATGCAAATGGGACCGAGGCAACGTTCAACCCGTGCGTCATTCCGGCTTTTGTCCGGAAATGAATAGGGTCAACGGGTTGTCTGAATATTCACAAGATCCTTGCCAGGTATTTTTAAAATTTCCCCGCGTTGAGGCCGCTCGGATACCAAACAGCGGCAAATTTTTGTATGACGCTGCGTCGCGCCGCTACGTTTCATTTTGCAAGCGCTACTATTCATGGTTCGTTGCACGTGAATCAGTATGAGAGGTATTCGACATGACAACTTTGGCAGAATTGAAATCCCGCATGAGACTGCCGGTCATCGGCGCCCCATTATTTTTAATTTCTGGGCCCGAGCTTGTGATTGCCCAATGCAAGGCTGGGGTGGTTGGATCATTTCCGTCTCTTAACGCGCGTCCCATTGAGATGTTGGATCAATGGTTGACCCAGATCAAAACAGAATTGGCGGCCTATGATGCGGCGCACCCTGATGCGCCCTCCGCTCCATTCGCCGTCAACCTGATTGTTCATAAATCGAACACGCGACTGGCCGAGGATGTTGCGCTGTGCGTGAAACACAAAGTACCGCTGATCATTTGCAGCCTTGGTGCGCGGGTTGAAGTTTACGAGGCCATTCATTCCTATGGCGGTATGGTTTTACACGATGTGATCAACCAAACCTTTGCCCATAAAGCGATCGACAAAGGAGCGGATGGTCTGATCACCGTGGCCACCGGTGCGTGCATGGTTTGACGGACCGATCGCGTTGTCAGGTTCGATCGGAACGGGCGGGGCGGTTTTGGCAGCACAGGCCATGGGGGCCGATTTTGGATATATTGGCTCGCCATTTATCGCAACCGACGAGGCCCGCGCGATGGATGGGTACAAGCAGGCCATCGTGGACGGTGCAGCCGATGATATCGTCTACACAAACCTGTTTACCGGTGTGCATGGCAATTATCTCAAGCCGTCGGTCGTGGCCGCCGGACTGGATCCGAATAACCTTCCTGAAAGTGACCCATCTGCGATGAATTTTGGATCCGGTGGCAACACTGATGCAAAAGCATGGAAAGACATCTGGGGATGTGGCCAGGGTATCGGCGCGGTCACCTCGCTGGGGCCAGTGCAAAAAATGGTGGACCGGCTTGCAACGGAATATGCTGCGGCAAAGGCCAGTTTCGGTTGATGGTCGGAAATAAGTGACGCTTTGGAAGGCCCGACGATCCAGAAAGTCGCCGGGCCTTTGCGCATTAGTTCAAAGCAGCATCTGTGATCGCATGCGTCCATGCGCCCGACGGCTCCATCGTAATCACAGGATCAGATCCACCCGCCAATAGCGAGGCCACGGTGCGCTCGTAATCTGCTGTGTCCAAAGCACCATTGGATCCGGCTGTGAGTTTTGCAATCTCACCCATCATGCGAACCTGATGCTCTTCTGTTTGAGCCCCCGTCTCGTCATAATCCAGCACAATCATGGCTGCGTCTTCCGGGTTCTCTTCGGCCCATTTCCAACCTTGCATGGACGCGCGAACAAAGCGTTCCATTTTGTCTGCAAACGCGGGATCTGAGAGGTTCTCTTCTAGAACATACAAGCCGTCCTCAAGCGTAGCCACACCCTGATCTTCGTATTTGAAGGTGATCAGATCATCAGGTGATAGGCCTGCATCGATCACCTGCCAATATTCATTGTAGGTCATGGTTGAGATACAGGCAGCCTGTCCATTAAGAATTGGATCAACGTTGAATCCTTGCTTGAGAACTTCGACACCCGCGTCGCTGCCGTCGGTTGGAATGCCAAGCTGGCTCATCCAGCTGAGAAACGGGAATTCGTTTCCAAAGAACCACACACCCAGGGTTTTACCCGCGAAGTCATCTGTGCTTGCCACACCGGCATCCTTGCGACAGGTCAACATCATACCTGATGATTTGAAGGGTTGCGCGATATTGACCATGGGCAGACCCTTTTCGCGGGCGGCCAGAGCAGCGGGCATCCATTCGACCGTTACGTCTGCGCCACCACCGGCCAGAACCTGCGTCGGGGCAATATCAGGGCCGCCCGGTTTGATTGTGACATTAAGGTCCTGATCGGAATAGAAGCCCTGATCCAGGGCCACATAGTATCCGGCGAACTGCGCTTGTGTGACCCACTTAAGCTGCAACGTGACGTCATCGGCAGCCAATGCATTACCGGCGATCAGCGACAGCGCGGTGGCTGCCAAAGTTGTTTTCATTTTCATTGTTTTGGTCTCCTTGTTGGATGCAAGTTTCAGTAAATGATTAGCCTCGTTGGGACGGGTGCCAAAAGGTCACCTTTTTTTCTATCCACGCCACGATGCCATAAAATCCGGTTCCGACAAGGGCTGCGACGGTGATTTCGGCCCAAACGAGGTCAATGGACAAACTTCCTACCCCGGTCGAAATCCGAAAACCCATACCACGTGTTGGAGATCCGAAATATTCAGCGACTATGGCTCCGATAAGCGCCAGCGTGGTTGCGATTTTCAAGCCGTTAAAGACAAATGGCATGGCTGCCGGCAGGCGCAGTTTCAGGAAAGTGTGCCTATATCCTGCGGCATAGGTCCGCATCAGATCACGTTGCATTGCATCTGTTTCCCGCAATCCCTGCACGGTATTCACTAGAACAGGAAAGAATACCATGACCACAACAACAGCGGCCTTGGACTGCCAGTCAAAGCCGAACCAATTCACCAAAATAGGTGCTATGCCGACGATTGGCAGCGCAGCGACAAAATTGCCGATGGGCAAAAGACCCCGCGTCAGGAACCGGCTGCGGTCGATCAACACGGCTACTATAAACGCAACACTGGCGCCGATCACATAGCCCCGCAGTGCGCCTTTCAAAACCGTCTGTTTCAAATCGACCCATAAAACATCCGTTGAATTGACCAGTGTTTGAGCCACGAGGCTCGGGGCAGGCAGGATAATCGGCGACACATTCAGGCCACGCACGATGCCTTCCCACAAAACCAAAAGGGTCACACCGAATATCAGCGGTACCGCAATTTGCACGGCCGGTGATTTGGAATAGGCTGAATTTGCCAGCCGGATATTCCCAAGCCAGGCAGCGCCCCAAAAGACAAGTACAAAAACAAGCCAGATCATGATCGCATTCCCATGCGTGACAAGACGATGCGTTGCAGCACATCAAGGCAGGTCACCATAACACCTGCAAGAATTGCAGCGGTAAAGAGCGCCGACCATATCGCGAAAGGGTTGCCAAACTGATCACCGATGAGGATCCGCGCCCCCAACCCGCTGATTGCACCGGTGGGCAGTTCCCCGACGATCGTGCCCACAAGAGCGGCAGCGATACCAACTTTGAGCGACGTGAACAAATAGGGGACGCTGGCCGGAAGACGCAGCTTCAGAAAGCTTTGCGTGCCGGATGCGTTATACGTCTTTAGCAGGTCAAGTTGCGCCGGGGCAGGGGACCTCAGTCCTTTGACCATGCCTACAAGGACTGGAAAATAACACAGATAGGCGGAGATTATGGCTTTGGGTACAGCGCGCTCTTCGATACCGACCTGATTGGACAAAACGATGATCATGGGCGCCAGGGCCACAATGGGCACAGTTTGTGATATGATCGCCCAAGGCATAAGGCTCATATCTGCGACGCGGGAATAGGTTATGGCAACGGCCCCGAGGACACCAATAGATGTGCCCAGTAAAAATCCCCAAAGTGTCGAGCTCAGCGTAATCCAGCCATGATAGATCAAAGACCGTTTAGACCAGGCGCGGCCGCGCTCGACCATGGCGCCCGTGGTCTTCCATAATTCGGTCCAAACCTGCTGAGGTGTGGGCAGCCGCGGGCGTTTGAGGTCATAGCCCCTCGTAATATGGTCAGGGTTATCCAGCATCAGTCGCCATACACTGACGTCACGGCGCGGCACAGATCCTTTGGGTATGATCTCGGCACCGCTTCTTTCGGCGACATCCAGTGCGCCGCGAATATTCATGGGGGCTACGGCCAATACCCACAATCCCACGATCGCCGCCAAAACTGTTATGACTGGGACAACACTACGCACTGTCTGTCCCCCGACATGCATACGGCTTGTGCACCTTGGCGCATGCCGAGGTTGGCAAAGGCGTTCCTGCCAGCGGACGAGTGAGAAGGATGCCAAGGTCAATCATAGGAATGCCCCGCCCGCAAGCCTTCGCGCACGCGGTGTGCGATGCTTAAAAATTCCGGTGTATCTCGGATTTCGAGCGGACGTTCGCGTGGCAAGGGACTGGTGATCACATCTGTGACCCGTCCCGGTCGTGGTGACATCACGACGATATGGGTTGATAAGTAAACGGCTTCGGGAATCGAATGGGTCACAAAGGCGATCGTTTTTTGTGTTTTTGCCCAAAGTTGAAGAAGCTGTTCATTCAGATGGTCCCGTACGATTTCATCAAGAGCGCCAAATGGTTCATCCATCAAAAGGATATCGGCATCGAATGCCAGCGCCCGCGCGATCGAGGCCCGTTGCTGCATTCCTCCGGACAGTTGCCATGGAAATTTCTTTCCAAACCCATTCAGATCCACGAGATCCAGCACCTTTGCCACGCGGTGTGTCTGGTCCGCTTTGCTGTAGCCCATGATTTCCAGCGGCAGGCAGATGTTGCCCGCAATTGTTCTCCAAGGGTATAGGCCTGCTGCCTGAAACACATACCCGTAGCTTCTTGCCAGACGCGCCGCAGCGGGCGATACGCCATTGACGGTTATGCTACCACCTGTCGGCTGCTCGAGGTCGGCCATGACGCGCAGAAAGGTGGTCTTGCCACACCCCGACGGTCCGATGAAAGACACGAAATCTCCTTTGGCGATGTCCAAAGTTACATCGCTAAGCGCATGCACAGGTCCATCATTCGTTTCGAATGTGAGACTTAGGTTCTGGGCTGAAATGACAGAGGTCATAAGGGGTGCATATTCCTCGTATGAAGCTTACACGTCAAACGCCGGTCGCCGGAATGCCCGAGCGCTCCACCGGGCGGGGCGCTGTCAGATCTTTCCATTGTGACAGCGCCTTGTTGACCGTTCCGTTGGGGGCGCGTTCGATAAACTTGCCGTGACCCTCTTGTGTGCGGATCTCGCCGTCCATTACGGCAACCTGTCCACGCGTCAGTGTATAACGCGGAAGGCCTTTGACAGCGTGTCCTTCGAACACATTGTAATCAATTGAGGACTGTTGTGTGCCAGCTGAAATCGTTTTTGTTTTTTCGGGATCAAAAACGACCAGATCAGCATCCGCGCCCACAAGAACTGCGCCTTTGCGTGGATAGCAGTTCAATATCTTGGCGATATTGGTCGAGGTCATGGCAACAAATTCATTGGGCGTCAGTCGCCCTGTTGCAACACCATGCGTCCACAGCATTGGAAGGCGGTCTTCAACTCCGCCGGTTCCATTCGGTATTTTGGAAAAATCGCCGACGCCAAACCGTTTTTGTTCCGTTGTAAAGGCGCAGTGATCAGTGGCCACGCAGGACAACGATCCCGACATCAATCCTGCCCAAAGGCTGTCTTGGTGTTTTTTGTTCCGGAAGGGGGGTGACATGACCCGACGCGCGGCGTGGTCCCAATCAGGGTTGAAGTATTCGCTTTCATCAAGCGTCAGGTGTTGAATAAGGGGTTCGCCCCAGACACGTTTGCCGTTCTGCCGAGCGCGGCGGATGGCCTCGTGTGCTTCTTCACAGCTGACATGAACAACATACAATGGCACGCCCGCCATGTCTGCGATCATGATGGCACGGTTTGTGGCCTCTCCTTCGACTTGAGAGGGGCGTGAATAGGCATGCGCTTCGGGACCATTATTGCCTTCGGCCAACAGCCGCGCTGTCATCTCTGCCACCACATCGCCGTTTTCAGCGTGTACCATGGCTGTTGCACCAAGTTCGGACAGACGGCTAAAGCTTGCAAACAATTCATCGTCATTGACCATCAATGCACCTTTGTAGGCGAGAAAATGCTTGAAGGTATTGATGCCACGCTGTTGGACGACGGCCTGCATATCGTCAAAGACCTGCTCGCCCCACCATGTGACCGCCATGTGGAACGAATAGTCGCAATTTGCGCGGGTGGATTTGTTGTCCCAGCGTTTAATTGCATCCAGCAGGCTTTCGTTCTGGTTGGGAAGGCAGAAATCGACAACCATCGTTGTGCCACCTGCCAAGGCCGCACGCGTGCCGGATTCAAAATCGTCACTGGAATATGTTCCCATAAACGGCATTTCCAGATGGACATGCGGGTCAATGCCGCCAGGCATGACGTAGCAGCCTGTGGCATCCAGAGTTTCGTCGCCCGACAAATTCTGGCCGATTTCTATAATGACACCATTGTCGACCAAGACATCCGCCTTGTAGCTAAGATCCGCTGTGACGACTGTTCCGTTTTTGATGACTTTTGACATGGTCATTTACCTTTGGTCTGATAGCTTTTGTGAAGGGTGTGCGCGCCTTCCGTAGGCAAAGACGCAGGGCCAATCATGACCTGAACGCTGTGCGCTGAACGGATTGAATTGGCACATGGTTAGCATGTCGCGGATCATTCTACGATCTCGGCTGCGTCCAGTACGGCGTGCAACAAGACATCGGTTCCGGCCTGTGCCCAGTCTTTGGTGATATCCTCTGCCTCATTATGGCTGAGGCCGTCAACACAGGGGCACATGATCATGGCCGTCGGGGCGACATCGTTGATCCAGCAGGCATCGTGGCCCGCACCCGAGACTATGTTCATATGAGAATACCCCAGATTTTGGGCCGCATTGCGCACGGCCGAAACGCAAGCCTCGTCAAATGCGGGGGGATCGAAGTGGCCCACAACCCTGGCACTGAACGTGACGTCGATTTCGGCGCATAGCTCCGGTGCTTTCGCCATAAAGTCGTCGACCATTGCGTTAAGCTTGTCCAAAAGATGTGTGCGCATGTCCACGGTAAAGACCACCCTGCTGGGGATGATATTACGGCTGTTGGGATACAGGTCGACATGGCCGATCGCGCCCACGGCATTGGGCTGGTTGTTCATGGCGATCTCGTGAACCAGTTCGGTAATGCGCGCCAGTCCCAGTCCGGCATTTTTGCGCATGTGCATGGGGGTCGAGCCGGTGTGGCTTTCTTTGCCGGTAATCGTGCATTCAATCCAACGCAGACCCTGCCCATGGGTAACCACGCCAATATCCTTGTTTTCAGCTTCCAGAATGGGGCCTTGCTCGATATGCAATTCGAACATTGCATGCATCTTGCGCGCTCCGACCTCTTCGTCACCAATCCAGCCGATCCGTTTCAGTTCCTCGCCGACGGTTTTGCCGTCTGCATCTGTCAGGGCATAGGCCCAGTCTTGGGTGTGCCTGCCCGAAAAAACACCCGAGGCCAGCATTGGTGGCGCAAAACGGGTGCCTTCTTCGTTGGTCCAGTTTGTCAAAACGATGGGACGCTTTGTCTTGACCCCCATATCATTTAGCGTGCGGATGGCTTCCAGACCGCCCAGCACTCCGAGCACGCCATCGTATTTCCCGCCTGTGGGTTGGGTGTCCAAGTGCGAACCCATATAAACAGGCAGCAGGTCGGGGTCCTCGCCAGCCCGGGTTGCGAACATATTTCCCATTGTATCGAGGCCCATGGTCAAACCGGCATCCTCGCACCACGATTGAAACAGAGCGCGACCTTCAGCGTCCTCGTCCGTGAGCGTCTGACGATTGTTGCCGCCAGCTATGCCTGGCCCGATTTTGGCCATCTCCATCAAACTGTCCCATAACCGATCCGGATCGATCCGCAGATTTTTGCCATGCGCCATGATATTCCCCGTGCAATTCACCAGACGTTACCGTCCTCGTTGATTTGATGCTGAGAAGTTCTGCACGATCGGTCAAGGTTTTTCTGACAAAAGGGACACGAAATGCTAGGCTTGGCGTCAAGACATCAAAACTTTAGCATCAAAGGCAGGGTTAATGCGGGCACATCAGGGCGTACAATCCCGCCAGCGTCAGGAAATGATGCATCGGATTCTTGTGGCCGCAGAACAGGTTTTTGCCGATTATGGATATGCGGGTGCGTCTTTCGGTCGGATAGCTGGCGTTGCAGGACTGCCCAAATCGAATGTGGTCTATTATTTTGAAACCAAGGAAACGCTGTATCGCCGGGTGGTCGAGGATATATTTAACGTTTGGCGAGCGGCAGCGGATTCATTACAGCCGGATGCAACGCCCTACGATGCTTTGGGCAGTTACATAGATACCAAGTTAGAGCTCGCGCGAGCGCGTCCTAATGGATCCAAGGTTTGGGCCAACGAAATTATTCAGCGTGCACCCATCGTTCAGGATTATCTCGAGGGCGAGCTGCGCCGATGGACCGACGACCGAATCGCAATTATCGACGGTTGGATTGCGCGGGGATTGATGCGCCCAATTTCGGCGCGGCCTATGCACTACCCGATATGGGCGACGACCCAGCATTCCGCCGACTTTACGCATCAAATTCAAACGCTGAACCAAAGCAAAGCCTTATCTGATGCGCAGTGGCTGGAGACAAAAAAGTCTGTCAAAGAGATCCTCTTGCGCGGCGTGATTGCCTAGTTGGGTTCTGAACGCAGCAACAAAACCATGGCGCACAAGGTTAGCACCACGCCACCGTAGACAATGATCGGTTCTGTCTGCCCGAGGGGCAGGCCCTGCAAGACAACCCAACATGGTACGAGATAGGTGTAGGCCATAAGTTTGCCCGGACCCAGTCGTGGTACGGCGAACTGCAAAAGGAAAAAGGTCAAGGCCGTGGTCATTACGCCAAGATACAACGCAACAAACCAAACCAAGGGCCGCAAGGCGGAAAAGTCGGTTTCAAGCAGGTCAGGAAGACCGTAAATTGACGTTACAACAAGGGCCCCTGTTACCGATCCGGTAGCGACCTGAAACGTAGTGGCCCCGCCGCTCAATCGGCGTGACACTGCAGGAACGGCTGCGTGGCATATCGCGCCGACCATAAATATCGCCTCGCCCGGGCCAATATCAAAGGCCAATACCCGGTCGATATCGGCGCGAAAAATCACCCAAAGAGACCCGATGCCCCCCAGCCCCAATATTGAAAGCGTCCCGGGACTGGTCGGCTGTCTGACGATAAGCCACCCCAAGCTTGCCGCTATGAATGGCGTAAGCGTAAAGACAGCAGCCGTCGCAACCGGCGATGTCAATTGCAGTGCTTCGAACATTGTGATGAAATAGATGGCCATAAGCCCGCCCAAGATCATCCACCGCCATGCTCGGTGGAAAAGTGGTGCGAGCGGCTGACGTAAAATCGCCGCCAGAGCGACCATCACAGAAACGGCTATGGCAAACCGCACGGCTGTTAAGACGCTCGGAGAAATTTCGTTCGCAATTAAATGACCCAAGCTGAATGAAAAAGAAACCAATGCCGAAAAGGCAAGCATAGCCGCATGTCCTTGGGCTTCGCGGTCACGGATCATGATGGCGTCAGCAACTTACGATACATCGGTACGAGAAATGCATCTGCATCTTCCCAAAGCGTCGGCATTCTAAGGGGAGACAAGCCCGCAATTTGCGCTTCGAAATCGGCATAATGCTGGGTTGTGGCCCAGATCGAATACATCAGGTGGTGGGGATCCTGCGGGCTTATCCGGCCGTCTTTGACCCAGCGATCAATCAACGCGATCTTGGTGTGGAATGTGTCGCGTAAGGGCTCGAATACCGCATCATGCGCATGTGGAATGCCCATAAGGATTTCAGCCGCAAACAGCCGGCTTTCGCGCGGAAAATCGCGTGACATATCAATCTTCCGCTGTATGTAGCCGCAAATCTCTTCGACAGGGTCGCCGCCTGTTTCATTGAGAGCTTGCAACGGGCCCAGCCAAAGATCGATCGTTCGTCTTAGGATAGCGCGGTATAGCGCTTGTTTATCATTGAAATAATAAAGCAAGCTGGGCGTGGACATACCGGCTTTGGCCGCGATTTGATTGATAGATGCGCCACGAAAACCGTGGGCCGAAAAAACATCCAAAGCAGCCTGAAGAATTTGGTCTTGGCGCTCTCTTTGAATGCGTGAGGTTTTTCTGGGTGCATCGTCGGTTTGGGGCATATGTCTGGTGTACTCCGGGCAAACGCCCGGAGCCTTGTTAAGTATCAGGGAAGTCTGCCCTGGTTCATTTGTGAAAACGGCCCTTTCAGAGTCTAGGACAGCGCCGGGATCACCGTGCGGCCATATTCTGCGATGATGTTTTCTTCATCGCCATTATCAAGGTAGATATTGAATTGGGTAATACCTGACGCTTCCAATGTTTTCAGCTTGGAAATATGATCGTCGGGGGTGCCGAGGACTGCAAAACTGTCGATGATATCGTCGGTTATAAAATCGAGATACGGGTTGTCACTTTGGCCGTGCTTGGAATAGTCGTAGCCTTTGCGATCCTTGACATAGGCTGTCAGACTTTCGGGGATATCAGATCTTTGCGTCCCGTATTTTTCGACAATATCAGCTACATGGTTTCCGACCATAGCTGGGAACCACCGGGTTGCCTCGCGGCAGCTGTCCATATCGCCGAAATAGGCAGGGGCTGCGGCCATGATACGATAGTTTGACATGTCGCGTCCTGCCTTTTTGCCAGCCTCAATGGCTTGGCCGCCCAACCACTTGCAGATTGCAGGCTCTGCGATCTGCAAGATCAGGCCGTCCCCTTTTCGCCCCGCACTGTCCAGTGCCTTGGGCCCATAGGCCGCAACCCACACAGGCAGTTCATAACCAGTGGCCCAAGGAAACTGTATCGGGTTGGGGACATCGCCGTATTGCTGCTCTTCTCCACGCACAAGCGCTTTGACCACATCGATGAATTCGTCCATCACGGCAAGACGCGCGGGTTTGCGTCCCATAACACGAACCGCACTATCCCCGCGGCCCACACCGATATCAAACCTGCCGCCCGATTGTGCTGCGAGCGATCCAAAAAGAGACGCCGCTGCCGACCATTCGCGGGTATTGGGGTTCGTAACACATGGTCCAAAGCGCATGTTTTTGGTATGCTCCATACACATTGCCATGGCTGGATAGCTTTCGCGCCAAAGGATATGACTGTCATAGAACCAGCAGTAAGTGAAGCCTGCCTCTTCGGCCTGTGCGACCAGCTTGCGCGCGCGCGCAGGCTCCATGAAGCCTTTGAATGTAATGCCAAATTCCATTTTTTTACTCCCTGTCTTCAGTGTTTGTGTGGGGGCCAGATGTGAATGCCGGCATGGGTGAACGGCACGGCCTTGGACATGTTGATGCGTATCAGGATCGGGGTCAGCGCCTCGATGCAGCGGGCTGCCTCTGCGTCGCCTGCATTGAAGGCTGTGACACCCAGATTTTCGATCAGGGCCATCACCTTTTTTCGGGCGGCCAAACCGTTTCCGCAGACCAAAACATCGCAATTGATGTCGGCCTGTAGGTCATTCAAAGTATGCGCAGAGACATTATGCAAAGCCCCCATAACCGATATCTCGGGGCCAAGCAGGGCCTGTGCTGCTTCGGTCGCTGATCCCTCTGGTGGCATGTCAACCTTTTTGGGATCACCTTCTTTTAACGGAACGACGATGTCGACCAGAATTTTATCTGTCAGACCTGGCGCAATATCTGTCAACGTTGCATTATGGCCGGACCAGGGCACAGCTAGAATAACCATTTCATCCGCAGCCGCGACAGCGCCTGCATTGTCATGCCCAGTAATGGCGGCACTGCCATCGGGAAGCCTTGCCGCAAGCTCGGCCGCAATTTCGGCGGCACGGGCCGGATCCCGCGATCCGATCGCAATCGGTATCCCAGCTAACGCAAATCGCAGGGCAAGCCCGCGTCCCTGAGGGCCGGTGCCCCCGATAATGGCGACGGTCATCGAAACATATCCTCTTTGGTAGCACGCAAGATGTCCCTTGCGCTTGTGGTGTCGGACGCAGTCCATTCCAGTCCCCGCAGACGCACAAGAGGCGTGCGTGCTGCTTTGCGCACAACAAGCCCGGTAGCGGCTGCGATTTCATCAGATAACGCGGGTTCAGTGACTGACAAAGGGCGCCCCCATGCATCGACACCGCCAATTTCGGAGGTTTTAGCGGGAACACGATACAACCCTATGGCCACATTGACCTGACCAAGCCGCCAGGGTCGCCCAAAGGTGTCGGTAATGACCACGCCAAGGGGAACGCCAAAGCGGGTTTCTAGAGCTTTGCCAATGGTGCGCGCGCTGGCATCGGGATCGTCTGGCAAGGTAATTACGGTGCCGTCGGATGTATTGCTTTCATCGACTGCCGCATTGGCCGAGATAAAGCCCAGACGGTGTTCGCAGATTAAGGTTCCTTCGTTTTGCGTGGGTCGTTTGAACGCGCGCACCACGCGGGCTGACTGGGACAAGACGACCTCGACCTTGGCCGGATTTTTGTTCAGCTCAGCGGCGATGCGCAGGGCCTCTGTACCGGGCTGCACCGTTGCCAAATCGATGACGTTGCCTTCTGCTTTGGAGACAATTTTATGTGCAAGACACAAAATATCGCCAGCCTCGACGCCACCTGCGGCCACAAGCGCATCCCCTATGATCGCGGGCAGATCATCGCCCGGATAGACGCTTGGCAGATCGGGAATAGCCTTTAATGTAACCATATTCATATGTCCCGGACTGCTCGGGCCAGGTCTGGGTAGTCCCTTATGGCAGGTCCCAGTTGTGCGGCGGTATCAAGATCATACTGAAAGCTTTTAGCAAAACAAAAGGTCGACGTCAGGCCAGCTGCCTTGGCCGCGTCGTAATGCAGTTGCGCCGAGTTCGGACCATAAAACAATCCGGCAGAGTAGGGCAGTTTGACCACCAAAGCGTTGGTGCCACCATCATGCGCAGGACAAATGGTTACCTCTGCCCTGCTGGCCAGCAACTGTGCGAGGTCCTCTGATGCGGGACCAATCAGATCCGATGGGATCAGAGCTAGGCGCTGGTATCCCGCTCTGCCAGCCCAGTTGATCGCCTTGTCTCCGGCTGAATTCAGACCAGCGGCACGCTGTTCGCGGATAACGTAAACACCCATATTCTGGGCAACGCGTGCTACGTCTGGACTACTGGTGACAACGGCAAGATCCCAGCCTGCGCGTATACCCGGCGCAAGAAATACAAGCGTGCGACGCAGAAGAACTCGTGCCAGACGGCTTCGTGCCGGTTTGTTCAGGTCTGAGGCTAGCCTGACTTTGGCAACGCTCGGATCTTTCACCGGCACAGCAATCAAAGTGTGCGCAGTCACACGGACCCCCTTTTGGTTTCTGTATTGAAAATGTTGACTATATGGCCTGCAAGCCGCGTTTTCGCGGCGCGGTCAGGCATAAGAATATCAGTAAAGACTGCACGGGCCCCAAGATGGTCAATCTGTGTCGCATAGGCCCTGTCTGCTGTATCTGCGAAAAAGAGGTCCAGAATTCCGGCGTAATGTTCGGCGATCCCCAACGTATTGGGGCGCAGCCCCAACGAGGCCATCATGCGATCAGCCGGACCTTTGACAACCTTCCCCGCAATAAGGGGCGATACTGCGTAAACCGGCGCACTGGCCGCCTGCATCGCCTCTACGATCCCCTCAATCTCGAGGATTGGGGCGATGCTGACCAAGGGATTGGATGGTGCGATGACAATCAAATCGGCGTTCTTGAGAGCGCTTAAAGCCTCTTGTGTGGGTTTGGCAGCATCGATGCCCTCAAAATGGAGAGCGTTGACAGAAGGTTCACAGCGCAAGCGAACGAAATAGTCCTGAAAACTTAGCCATCCCTGTTCTGTGCAAACCTGCGTTTGCACCTTGTCATCCGTTGGGAGCAAAATGCGTGATTTGATCCTAAACTGTTTTGCTATGTCCAATGTGATGTCAGTAGGGCGGTGCCCTTGCCCTAACCGTTCTGTCCGATAGATGTGCAGACCAAAGTCACGATCACCCAAAAACATCCATGTGTCTGCGCCCAGCTCTGCCAAAGTATCGAGTGCACGGCACCCTTCGTCTGCAACCCCCCAGCCTTGATCGCGATTAATGCGACCTGATAAGGTATACAGCATGGTATCGATGTCCGGAGACACCCATAATCCGTGAAAGTCCTGATCATCCGCGATATTTCCAATTACGGTCAACGCTACATCCGGTAGGTTGGCAAAACCTTCGGCCATTTTTGCACCGCCGACGCCTCCGGCAAGCAATGTCACCCTTAAGGCAGTCATGCAGAAGCCTTGGGAAACATACGCAAAAAATCCAACGGATCTTTGTTCTGACGGGCAACCAAAGGGGCCAAAGGCGCCGGATCATGATCATCATAGACATCGATGACTTTGTAGGTTGTGTTCCGGCGCACCGGAATCCTTCCGGCCGCCCGGATGATCTGGCACAGCTCTAGCGCGGTAATCTCCTGACCGTGATCTGCTCCTGCGCTGCGCGAGATGCTTTCATTCATCAAAGTGCCGCCCAGATCATTCACGCCACGAAATAACATATCTTGCGCGTGGGCCGGGCCAAGCTTGGTCCAGCTGACTTGAATGTTATCGATGTAGCCGTGCAGCATAATGCGCGACACGGCGTGCATCAGATCCACTTCGTTAGACGTGGGCCCGGGGCGAACGTTTTTTGGGTCCTGAGTGTAAAGGGGTGACTCCGTGTGCACAAAGCTTAACGGGACCAGCTCTGTAAAGCCGCCGGTGTCGCGTTGGATATCGCGCAACAACGCGATGTGGGCGGCCCAATGTGCGGGTCCGTCTACATGTCCGTACATGATCGTGGCTGTTGTCGGGATACCAACCTGATGTGCTGTGCGAATGATCTCGACCCACTGTGCGGCGCTTAGCTTGTTTTTGGTCAGTTTCTGACGCACCTCAGTGTCCAGAATCTCGGCGGCTGTACCGGGCATTGAGCCCAATCCACACTCCTTAAGATCTGTCAAAAAATCGCGATAGCTGAGACCCATTTTTGTGGCGCCGTACCAGACCTCGAAAGGGGAAAACGCATGAATATGCATATCTGGCAACCGTGCTTTGATCGCCAGTATAATGTCGCGGTACGTGGCGGCGGGCATTTTCGGATGCAGCCCCCCCTGAATACAGACCTCGGTCGCACCACGATCCCATGCCTGTTGGGCGCGCTCGGCAACCTGATGTGGTTCGAGCCATTCTGCGGCGGCGTCTTCCTTGCGTTTCGCAAATCCGCAAAACCGGCAGCCCATGTAGCACACATTGGTAAAATTGATGTTGCGATTGACGACAAAACTGACGCGGTCTCCATTTACTTTCTGACGCAGGCTGTCTGCCGTTGCACAGATTGCGGTGATGTCTGCTCCTTGCGCCTGAAACAAGGTGGTGCCCTGTGCTTGGGTGACATCGTGACCCAACAAAACCCGATTCAGAATGCGCCAGACAGGCCGCGAGGCAGCCTCGAGCTGGGCTTGCAAATCGACTTTGCGACGACGCTGGAACTGATTGGGTCCGTCTTTCATTCTGCTGCCTCCAGCTGTTGGGAACGGGCCAATCCGTCGCCGCGTGCCATGGCTGCGATCCGCGCAGCGAGACCGGGATCCAGATAGGCACTGCGCGCGGATATGAAACGTGGATAAACCGTCAGGCGTTCGCATAGATCAAAACCGGATTGCGCACAGCCGTCGGCCAATTTGGTGATTTCGGGCCAATCATGGCCAGGATTGATATAGTCAATTGTGACGGGACTGATGCCGCCCCAGTCATTAATTCCGGCCTGCAGATAGGCCACATGTCTTTTGTGCAGATTAGGAGGCGCCTGAAGGCTGATATCCGGCGACAAGATCAATCGCGCCGCCGCAATCGTGCGCAGCATATCGTCCAAAGCAGGCTCAGGGTGTTTTGCCATGGCAATATCCGGCTTACGCTGGAAATTCTGGATAATAACTTCTTGAATATGACCGTGCCGTTCATGAGCCGCGTTTATGGCCTGAAGCGCTTCTATCCGTTCCTCCCATGTCTCGCCGATACCGATCAGTAATCCGGTGGTAAACGGCACGGCCTGAGCGCCTGTTCGGTCTAGTGTCCGAAGTCTTTGCAAAGGGACTTTGTCAGGACATGCATGATGCGGCATTCCGGGGCGGGTCAGGCGGCGACTGATGGTTTCCAACATCATCCCCATTGACGCCGCAACGGGGCGAAGTCGCGCAATTTCGTCTTCGGCCAATGTGCCTGCATTTACATGTGGCAGAAGCGACGTCTCGCGCAAGACCAGGGCGCACATGTCCGCCAGATAATCGGTCATTCTGTCATAGCCCAGATATTTTAGAGCCTGACGCGCGGTCTTGTAGCGCAACTCTGGTTTTTCGCCAAGGCTGAACAACAGTTCCTTGCAGCCCTGTGCCTCGCCTTTGCGCGCCTCTGCAAGTACCTGATCGGGGGACATGATTTGTGCAGCCGGGTCTGACGGGTGCTTTACAAACGTGCAATAAGAACAGGTATCCCTGCACATGTTGGTCAATGGAACAAAGACCTTGCGTGAATATGTGACCCTACGTCCCCAATGTGCGTCGCGACGCGCAGAGGCCAAAGCCGTGATTTCAGCCGTCGGCATCTTATCGAGCGTCTGCGCGGTCCATGCATCGTGCGACATGATATTTTCTCCTCGCGGCCAGCCTGCGCGCTTCGTTCGCCTGCCGTCAATAAAAAAATTTACTAGCTACTAAAAAAATCATATAGCGCCGTAAAATCGGGCATTTGAAACTTTTTGCATTCAAAGGCTTGGCTAAATCGCATCGAGCCTTTAAGGATGACTGGGAGCACATGCATGAGTGCTCCGACCTTCCACACCATTAAGCGAATACAGATAAATCGGCGACTGGCTGGTCACTGTCTAATTTTTCTGACACATTGACTGTAAGGCTTGCATAGACAACGAGCCATTGTCATTGTAACTCTTCTTTAAGAGAGGGTGTTTTCGCGCTGGTTTTTTCCTTTCAGAGAGCCATCGCAAAAGCACAAGACCGACTTGAACGGCGTTCCTTGAGCGCTGTATGAAATGGCTAAGTGCCGAGG
>JAYQEA010000026.1:0-11476 GCA_038138625.1 Roseivivax sp. | reverse complement strand
GTGCCGAGGGATGAGAGGCCGCGTGAGTAAGGCTGAAACGCATATGACGCCAATTCCGACCCAGTGGGTTGGGCCAATTCAATTTCGCGGCAACCTTGTAGATGGGCCGGTGCGTGTGCCGATGGCCACCTACGAGACCCCCTTGTGGCCATCCACTGCGCGTGGGGCAGGTGTGTCCCGGCACGCGGGTGGCATCAACGTGACGTTGATTGATGAAAGGATGACGCGCTCCATCATGGTGCGCGCGCAGGATGCGACGTCAGCTCATGCAGCGTGGCAACGGATTGAAGCGCGATTTGATGATATTGCCGACGTCGTAAGATCGACGAGCCGGTTTGCACGATTGTTGCAGCTAAACCGTCAGATTGCCGGTAATTTGCTGTATATTCGGATGGAATGTGCGACGGGTGATGCGTCGGGACACAACATGGTCACAAAAGCTGCAGATGCCGTGTTGTCGTGGATTCTCGGGCAGGAACCTTCGTTAAGCTACGCGTCGATATCCGGAAATCTTTGTACTGACAAAAAGCCCTCGGCTGTGAACGGACTGCTGGGGCGAGGTAAATACGTTGTTGCAGAGCTTGACATTCCCCAACGCCTGTTGCGGCGGATGTTGCGCACCACGGCAGAGCAGGTCGTCAGGATCAACACGGAAAAAAATCTTATGGGCGGAATCCTTGCGGGATCATTGCGCAGCGCGAATGCCCATTTTGCGAACATGTTGTTGGCGTTTTATCTTGCGACGGGCCAAGACGCTGCGAATATCATCGAAGGAAGTCAGGGGTTTGTACATTGCGAAGATCGCGATGGCGATTTGTATTTTTCCTGCACATTGCCCAACCTGATCGTCGGCTCTGTTGGCGCGGGGAAAGGAAACCCCATGGTCGAAGACCATCTTGCCGCGATCGGGTGCAAAGAGGACCGGCCTGCCGGCGACAATGCGCGTCGATTGGCAGGTATTTGTGCGGGTGTGGTTTTGTGTGGCGAACTATCTTTGTTGGCGGCTCAGACGAACCCTGGCGAATTGATACGGGCCCATCTGGAATTGGAGCGTTGATGTCGGACGAGGCTGTGGATCGCTCGGTCGCGGGGCGCAAATTGGATCACCTAAGGGTACTCGCAGATGACCCCGCGGTGGAGCGCGCCCAAAGCGGGTTTGATAAAGTTCACCTGACCCATAGAGCTCTGCCAGAGCTGCATCTCGACGAGATTGATCCTTCGGTAGATTTTCTGGGGAAACCCATGCGGTTTCCCTTGTTGATTTCTTCCATGACCGGTGGCAGCGGTGATGCGATTTTAAAGATCAACCAGACCTTGGCCGAAGCCGCGGAAGCTTGCGGCGTGGCAATGGCGGTCGGCTCCCAACGCGTTATGTTTGCCAATCCTGTTGCGGGCCAAAGCTTTGATCTACGTAAATTCGCACCGACCGCACCCTTGATCGGAAATATAGGGGCTGTGCAGCTGCGCGCAGGGTTGACGGCACAGCATTGTCGGGATGCTGTTGACGTGTTGCAGGCAGATGGCCTGTACCTTCACCTGAATCCTTTGCAAGAGGCCGTGCAGCCTGAAGGTGATCGCGATTTTTCCGGATTGGCAGCCGCAATCACGGATTTGGTGCCGCAAATGTCGGTCCCCCTGCTGTTCAAAGAGGTGGGGTCGGGCTTGTCGGCTGCGGACATCCGTTTGGGATTGAAGGCAGGCGTGCGCCATTTTGATGTGGCTGGACGCGGAGGCACATCCTGGAGCCGGATCGAATACCACCGTCGCGCGGATGACGCAGATGATTTGGGATTGGTGTTCCAAGACTGGGGTCTGACAACTGTCGAAGCACTACAAGACGCGCAGCCGGTTTTGCCAAAGGATGCGGTTTTGATTGCCTCGGGCGGCATACGCACCGGCATAGACATGGCCAAGGCGATTATTCTGGGCGCAGATGTTTGCGGGTTGGCGGCCCCTTTGTTGTCGGCTGCACGCCAGTCAACCCAGGCGACAATTGACGTAATTTGCCGGTTGGAACGCGAATTCCGGACGGCAATGTTCCTGTTGGGTTGCGCAAATTGCGCGGCTCTGAAAAACAACACTGGTTTGCTGAGATAACGAGGGCTGACATGACCAAAATTGGCATTGATGCAATGAGTTTCTACGTTCCACACCGCTATATTGCGCTATCGGAGCTGGCTGAACATCACGGGATTGACCCGGGTAAGTTCTCGCGCGGGATCGGACAAGAAAAAATTGCAATGCCCGGCGCGGACGAAGACATTGTGACGATGGCCGCCGAGGCGGCACAGGTCTTGATCGACGATCACGGCGCTGAGGGGATCGACACTGTCCTGTTCGCAACAGAGACAGGTATTGACCAGTCAAAGGCGGCAGGGATTTACGTCCACAGGCTGCTGAATTTACCGGAGAATTGTCGTACGGTAGAGCTGAAGCAGGCTTGTTATTCGGCCACGGCAGCGCTTCAGATGGCTTGTGGTCATGTTGCCCGCAAACCCACTGCGCGGGTTCTTGTTATTGCATCTGATGTGGCGCGGTATGATCGCGATACCTCGGGTGAGCCCACGCAAGGCGCCGCCGCTGTGGCGATGCTGGTCTGTGCCAATCCGGGTTTGATGGAAATTGATCCTGAAACGGGCTGCCATACCGAAGATATTATGGATTTTTGGCGTCCGAATTATCGGCGCACCCCCTTGTTTGATGGTAAATACTCTGCGCTGCGATATCTGGATGCCGTGCTGTCCACATGGCGCGACTATCAGGCCAATGGTGGTCGTAGCTATGAGGATCTGACGCGCTTTTGTTATCATCTGCCATTTTCGCGGATGGGGGAAAAAGCGCATCGCCATCTTGCCAAACATGCAGGCGCCAAGCCGGATGCTGCTGCAGCATCTGATGGCATGACCTACGCACGCCAAGTTGGGAATTGCTATGCGGCCTCACTGTATCTGTCGCTGATTTCAACCCTCGAGACGTCTCAGGACGATTTGACCGATCAGGCCATCGGTTTGTTCAGTTACGGGTCTGGGGCAGTGGCTGAATTTTTTTCAGGGCGGATCGTGGCAGGATATCGGGACCGGCTCTACACTGCGCGGCATTCAGATCTGTTGCAGCATCGTGATGCTGTTAGCTATAGCGGTTATACCGAGCTTTGGGAGCGGGTAGATCCGCGGGATGGCACTGCCGTGACCCTCCCAAAACAGGCACGAGGTCAATTCCGGCTGGCGGGGTTCAATGAGCATCAACGTCTTTATGTCAAGGACTGATACTGTCCGCGCCTATGCTCCGGGCAAGCTGATCCTGTCCGGCGAGCATTCGGTTGTCTATGGCGGGCCGGCACTGGCGGCAGCACTGACCCGTTACGCCGAAGTCTGGTTCAAACCGGTTCGGGTTTTGGAAGGATTGCGGACGGCCTTCGAAGGGCTGTCCCAAGGAGAGGTCTATCCACTCAAGCTTTTGTCGCAGTTCAAGCGCGGGCTGGATCAGCGGTTTGACCAATTTTCACGTGGCGAACTGCCGGTGCATAAAATTCTGACCCGACCGGATGATCTGGCAGTCTATACACTTGCAATGTTGCTACAGGAGGCCCCCGTCAAAGGCATTGGCGCAGTGGGTCACCTGCCACACCCGGGTCAACTGGGAAGCGTTTCGGATTTACCGATCGGCGCAGGTCTGGGATCATCTGCTGCGACGATTGCAGCCACCACTATATTGTTTGAACATCTTTTAAACCGGCCCAAAACCCCGATGGCCCGCATAGATCGCGTGCGCTTTTGTGAGCGTTTGCAACACGGACGCGCCGGTGCGATTGACGCGTCTACTGTTGTTCATGGCGGCTGTGTTTTGGTACAGGATGAGACTGCTTCACCTGTGTCGCACTCTGGCTTTGGGGCAGGGTGGTTTTGTGTTTTGGATGGTGTACCAGCCAGTTCGACAGGGGAATGTGTCAGTGCTGTCGCGGCATCGCATGGTCATGATCGCTTGCTGTGGGATGCATTTGCTGCCTGTACTTTGTCTCTGTATCACACGCTTTCGGGTGACCCCGATGATGCCATTCGCGAAAATCATGCCTTGTTGCAGCGTATCGGTGTTGTGCCAGAAGCAACGGCAGACCTTATCACATCCGTCGAAGAGCTGGGCGGCGCCGCAAAGATCTGTGGGGCCGGATCGGTGCGTGGCGATAATGGGGGGGCCGTTTTGGTGCACTGTAGGGATACTGCGGCTTTCGAAAACCTGATGGCAAAACGCCCGGAACGCGACTGGTTCGCGCTTGAAATATCGCAAGCTGGTGCTGGGTTTGGTCCGGCCCCGGTTCGGCCCTCGGGACAGGGTCGGTGATCCGGATTTCGGCGCCCGGGTCGATCATGGTGACCGGAGAGCATGCGGTTGTTTATGGGAAAAAATCTATTGTGGCGGCGATTGACCAGCGTTTGACGGTAACGTTGCGAGCGCGTAGGGATCGCAATCTTGAAATTCACTCGCACATTGCCGATCCGCAGATCACGCCTCTGGATGCATTATCCCTTAAGGGACCCTACCGTTTTGTGATGGCCTGCGTGTTAAACGTCAAGGATCGGCTTCGGACAGGCCTGTCAATCAACATCAGTTCAGAAATCGATCCGACCCTTGGCTTGGGATCATCTGCGGCTGTGACGGTCGCATTGCTGGCAGGTTTGCGACATTGGGTCGGGCATGGGGGGCACGATCTTGGGGATCTGCATGTGGATGCCTGCGCGATTGTGCGCAATATTCAAGGGCGTGGAAGCGGCGCTGATCTGGCAGCCAGTTTGATGGGCGGTATGGTCGGCTATCAGATCGGATCACCGGCGTGGATAAAACCGTTGCCATCTCCGCCTGCACTGTCGTTGTGTTATGCAGGCTATAAGACACCGACCTCGGAGGTGCTAGCACTGATCGCAGATCGTATGGCGCAGGATCCGGACAAATACAAAGAACTTTATCGTAGGATGGGCCTGTTATCCGAGTATGCAATCGACAGCGCACAGACGCGCGATTGGACCGCATTTGCCGACAACCTATCGGCATTCCAGATCTGTATGGCAGAACTGGGCGTATCGGACCGCGTGTTGGATCGTCTGGTAATGGATGCAGCTGCCCATCATGGCGTCTTGGGCGCGAAAATTTCAGGCTCGGGGCTGGGTGACTGTGTGTTGGCACTTGGATCTGTGCCCGAGGGATTCACGCCCGTGTATTTGGCAAAAGAAGGGGTCAGAATAGATGACTAATGCGGCCTATACACTCGTCACTTGCGCGATGGAGCGCGCGACCTTGCCACAAACATTTACCTCCTATGCCCCAAGCAATATTGCGCTGTCGAAATACTGGGGCAAACGGGACAAACACCGCAATTTGCCGTTGAACAGCTCTTTGTCGATCTCTTTGGCAGATTGGGGCACAAAAACCACCGTCGCACCCAGCACGGATAACCAGGATCGTATTTGGCTGAACGGAGCGGAGATCCCCTGTGATGATAGTTTCGCGGTCAAAGCTTGGGCATTTGTGAAACTGTTTCGCGCAAACCGGCAGACCCCTCTGCATATAAAAACAGAAAACAGCTTGCCCACGGCTGCGGGGCTTGCGTCGTCAGCGTCCGGATTTGCAGCGTTGACGCAGGCGCTGAATGGAGCTTTTGGAC
Organism: Roseivivax sp.; assembly: GCA_038138625.1. Taxonomy (GTDB): domain Bacteria; phylum Pseudomonadota; class Alphaproteobacteria; order Rhodobacterales; family Rhodobacteraceae; genus JAQXDR01. Next base: position 5,820 of record JAYQEA010000026.1, on the reverse strand, counting down.
TTGAGTTAAGTCTTCCGGAGCAAAGCATGATTGCCCGTCTGGGCAGCGGCAGCGCGTGCCGATCTCTCTGGCACGGATTTGTGCGATGGGAACGGGGGGCTGCTGAAGACGGCCATGATAGTTTGGCAAGCCCACTGAATGTGATCTGGCCCGAATTCCGGATTGGAGTGGTCGCAGTTGACACGGGACCCAAGGCACAGTCGTCGCGGAATGGAATGAACCACACGGCAGAAACAAGTCCTCTGTTTCAAAGCTGGCCTGAAACCGCCGAGGCCGACTGTGCCAGAATTGAAGCATCCATCATGGCCCATAATTTTGTGCAACTTGGTCAACTTGCCGAAGCCAACGCGCTTGCCATGCATGCAACCATGATGGCGGCAAGACCGAGCCTTTGTTATCTGAACGCGCAAAGCTGGGCCGTGTTAGACAGGCTTTGGCGTGCGCGACAGGATGGGTTGCACGCCTATGCGACGATGGACGCAGGCGCAAATATAAAATTACTTTTTCTAGAAGGTTCAACGGAGCCACTAAAAGAAGTCTTCCCTGACGTTCAAGTCATTGAACCATTTGGGTTTCGCACCCAGCAAACCAGAGGTTAGCGGCTGTGTTCAGGCGCGGCACTTGGTTTCAAAGCGTTGCGCATCTTGAACGTGCCGAAATGCGAATGTTCTATTGAACGTAAACATGCGGGATATAAGCCATTGAAACACGGCTTGTATGAAAATTGGAAAGAACGTATTTTTTACCTATTTATATCAGCGTGATAGGGGGTCCAAACAGGCTGAAGTCTTCGAAATGGTTGCGCTTGGTTGGCATTTTGCCGTTCTGCATTCCACCATTGTACTTTTCCTTTGTAGGTGAGACTGCGCGCGCGACGGGCATCTTCGCGTTTTGCGTCAGCGCGTTCGTTGGAATTTTTGGCGGCTAGTGTATCAAGGCTATCGTAGGCCGGGTGTTCAACACGTCTCGGCAAATCATGAACCGAATTGCAGCGGCGACCAGTGCGTTCGGTTTTTTACCCGTTCTCGTCGGAACATATACAAACACAAATATGGGCACTGTTATCAAGATGCAGTCCATCGAGGCGCGTTCTCTATGGGCATGTTTTGGCGCTGTAGGCAGTATAATTAATACACGAGCACGTATACGAGTATCGGGCAAATTAACCTTTGAAGCGAGGCATGAAGTTTATTCGGAGCACCTACTCTACAAGAGCAAATCCGGTTATAAGTTGTTTAAGCCCGAAGGCTGCGCCGAAAACGATAGAAGCAAAAGCAAGTGGGGCGCTGAAGGCCAGTACGGAAAATGCGGATATGCCCTGGCCCACGCTGCAACCGACAGCGAGGACGGCACCGGGCCCCATGATGGCGGCACCCAAGATCTGACGTCGCAATTCTCGGGGGTCTTCACATGCCTCCCAACGAAAGTGACCTTTCGAGTAGGAGCCTAGCGTTGCGCCGAAGACAACGCCGACAACGGATCCAACACTAAATGAAAGCGCATTTCCTGACGCGGTCATGGTGTAGAAAACAGTATCACCGATTGGCGCTGCAAATGTGTGGGTCTCGATAGGTTCGGACTCAAACCCTGTCATTGCGATCCAGTAGGTCCCGACCCAGCCCGAGACAACAGCGAGACCGACGACACACCCCCAAAATATATGGCCGTAGGATGCCCGCATGTCTGCTTTGGAAAGTGCCACTGCCAGAAGCAGACCGCCGGCAACAAGTCCGGTAACAATTGGTGAGACGCCGATGGTTGATAGCAACTGGGTGAAGCCTTGTGGCGACGTTGCTCCTGTCTCAACCGGAAAGAGCCAGACGCGAGCATGGGCTAAGGGCCCTGACATCACAAAATAGGCAGACAATCCCATCACCAAGACAATTACGAATGATCGCAGGTCACCACCACCAAGCCGGGCAAGCGCGCCGTACCCGCAATTCCCACTCAACGCCATGCCGTAACCGAACATCAACCCGCCGATAATAGTGCCGATTGGGTTCCACACTTTGTCGAGATATGCGGTTTCTGCAGCGTCGAAGAATCCCGAGCCAATGGCGAAGTGTGTTCCTATGATCGAGATGCCTATGGCTATCGCCCACATCCGAAGTCGACGGTCGTCACCGCCGTACAAAACGTCTTCAATTGCCCCGAGGGTGCAGAAACGCCCTATGCGCGCGGCAAGGCCGAGTGCGATGCCACCGATCAAACCTATAAGTGCGGTTGAGTTCGCTTCTCCCAGCAATTCCAGCATTTGCTCCCTCCCGAGACCAAACGCGGGCGAGACGTTTGGCTAGTCTTCTCTGCAGAACAGGTCGTAGACAACTTCTATGATTTGCTTCGGACGGTCATCTGTCAAGCTGTAGTAAATCGCTTTGCCATCCCGGCGCGGTGTAACAAGCCCTTCAAGGCGCAAACGCGTAAGCTGTTGCGAAACCGCGGCCTGACGAGCCGATAACAACTCCTCGAGTTCGGTCACTGACTTTTCGCCTGATGCAAGATGGCAAAGGATCATAAGCCGCCCCTCGTGACTGATGGCTTTTAGGAAGTTGGAAGCACGCATGGCGTTTTCCATCATCCGCTCCATGTCTTCGGAGCAAATGTTCTTGTCGAACACGGGTAAACGCGATGCCGGTTCGGCCTGATTGTCAACTTCAGCTATCATGGGCATTGTCATAGTGAGTTAATTCGCTTTATCCAAGGGAAAACCTGCATTGTCGAACATCATTGCGAGCAAGCCCCAAAAGAAGTCCTCGCCAGGATATCCTTCAATTCGACCAACTTCTTTGCCTTTATCCACCAGAATAAAGGTTGGAGTGAAATGTACGCGCTTGGCGAATTCGACATTGGGCGTTTCGGAGTGAAGGTCGTAGCGTTGAAGGGGTGCGGTACGGCCCTCGGCCGTCTTGGGATAGATATGGGCGATCTCTTCGTTCCACTTTGTGCACCAATAACATCCGCTTTCTTCTGCCATGAGCAGTCGCGGATCAGCAGTCGCTGCGATTGGCAGCAGTCCCACAAATGTTACGAGGAGCACCTTGAGCATTGGCGCAGACGCCTCCGTTGACGAATATCTTCCATTCATCATAATCTAATTTGTGAATATCTCAAGGCAAGGGACGGACCAGACATGTTTGATGTCACATTTTTTGGCGCTCTGGTGGCTGGTTTGCTGTCTTTTTTGTCACCCTGTATTTTGCCGATCGTGCCGTTCTATCTGAGCTATCTTGCCGGTGTGGGCATGAACCAAATCTCGGCAGAGGCTGAGGTGCCACGCACGTTGCGCCTGCGCGCTTTTCTGGCAGCGTGCTGTTTCGCTTTGGGTGTCATAACTGTCTTTGTCGGTCTAGGCGCGACGGCAACCGCTTTTGGCAGCCTTGTCAGAGAGTACTTTGATGTTCTGCGCTGGGTCGCAGCGGCAATTATCATCGCCATGGGCCTGCACTTTCTAGGGGTGATCAGAATTGGAATTCTTTATCGCCAATTGCGGGCAGATACCGGCGATACCTCGAATATTGGATATATTGGGGCCTACGTGATCGGTCTCGCCTTCGCTTTTGGATGGACGCCCTGCGTCGGACCGGTTCTTGCCGCCATCTTGTTTACGGCAGCAGGTCAGGAGACGGCGGGGCAGGGGGCATCGCTTTTATTTACATACGGGCTTGGGATGACATTGCCCTTTATCGTTGCGGCACTGTTCATTGGGCCATTCATGACTTGGATGGCAAAATTTCGTCGTCATCTCTGGCTTATTGAAAAGCTGATGGGCGCGTTGCTCATCCTGTTTGGTGTGCTCATCGCCACCAATTCCGTCAATATTCTCGCTCAGTGGATGCTGCAGAGCGTACCTTGGTTCAGCACCATTGGATGAGTGTCAAGGAGGACATCACATGAAACGACTTTTGATAACTTTGCTTGCCATTGTCTTTGCGTCTAGCGCACTCGCTGCAGAGTTGGGCGACGATGGTTTGCACAAAGCGCCGTGGATGCGGGACACGTTCAAAGACCTGAGTGAAGATCTGGCAGAAGCAACTGCGGAAGGAAAGCGGTTGATGGTTCTCGTCGAACAACGCGGATGCGTTTACTGCAAGAAAATGCACGAAGAGGTATTCGTTGTTCCTGAAATCGCAAGCTACATCAAAGAAAATTTCTTTGTCGTACAGATCAATATGTTCGGGGATGTCGAGGTTACCGACTTTGACGGTACGACGCTTCCGGAGAAAGAAATGGTCAAACGTTGGAGCGCGCTTTTCACGCCCAGTATCTATTTTTTTCCCAAGGAAGTCGGCGATGATCAGATCGCGACGCAAGCGGCAGTCGCCAACATGCCGGGTGCATTCGGTCGTTGGACCACTCTGAATATGCTGACCTGGGTGATCGAAGAGGGCTATGAAACCGATGAGCCGTTTCAGAAGTATCACGCGCGAAAATTTGAAGAACAAAAGGGCTAAGTTCGCTGCGCGCGCAAAACAAACCTACCCAAAATGCCGCGCTTGCGAACAGATAATAAAATTCATCTAATTGAATTTGTTGTTGCGTTAGTTCGATTGTGTGCCGTAGTGTGCAGGAAAACCAAGGCTAGAATCGACCTAGGGAGGACGCATGACACGTATATTTGGACTTGGGCTGGCTTCGCTTCTGTTGGCGTCATCTGCGCTTGCAGAAGAAATCAAGCCAATGGATGTCGTCTTCACTGATGGGACAGTTGAGACCTCGCTGACTGGTATGTCTGGCGACGCAGCTATGGGGCGCAAGGTCTTTGCGAACCGCAAGCAGGGCAACTGTTTGGCCTGCCACATGAACGCGGATTTGTCTGAAGAGAGCTTCCACGGAGAAGTTGGGCCGCCAATGGATGGTGTTGCGGATCGCTGGAGCGAAGCAGAACTGCGTGGGATCGTGACAAATTCGAAGATGATGTTCGAAGGGACAATCATGCCCGCATTTTATGTCGACGGTGGGTACGAGCGTCCGCTCGATAACTTTGCAGGCAAAAGCATCCTGACCGCAAAGCAGGTCGAGGATGTGATCGCTTATTTGATGACACTGAAAGAAGAGTGATCTTCCAAACACGGAGTTCAAACATGGAATTGACACGCCGAAAAATACTCGCGATCGGCTCCGGAGCATTTGCAGCCAGCTTCACAGGCTTGCCTGCTTTTGCCTCGCTGACCGATGATGCAATTGCCGCCTTCACCGGCGGTGTCGAGCTGAAGAGCGGCGCAATTACGCTAACCGCACCGGAAATTGCGGAGAACGGCAACACTGTTCCGATTGGATTTGATGCGCCGGGTGCGACACAGATCACTTTGTTCGCTGACGGCAATCCAGTGCCAAACGTGGCGACGTTCAACTTTGGGCCTCTGAGTGCATCTCGGAGCGCGTCGACCCGCATCCGTCTTTCGACCACCCAAAACGTAGTTGCCGTTGCAAAGATGGAAGATGGCTCGTTCCAGATGGCCAAGGCCGAAGTGAAAGTGACAATCGGCGGCTGCGGCGGCTGAAGCAGAGATAGAGGAGAGACATCATGGCATCTGGTGTAAAGCCCCGGGTTAAAGTCCCGAAGACAGCAGCGGCTGGTGAGATCATCACCATCAAAACTCTGATCAGCCACAAAATGGAAAGCGGTCAGCGCAAAAACAACGACGGCAGCATCATCCCGCGTTCGATCATCAATCGCTTCACTGCAGACTTTAATGGTCAGAACGTGATTGATGTGACCCTTGAGCCCGCCATCTCCACCAACCCTTTCTTTGAATTTGAAGCGGTTGTTCCAGAGACCGGTGAATTCACCTTCACATGGTACGATGATGACGGAGACGT
>JAYQEA010000025.1:16128-41058 GCA_038138625.1 Roseivivax sp. | reverse complement strand
ATTCGCGCGGCTTTTCCGCATGAAGCCAGTGTCCCGCACCCTTTAATTTGGCAAATCGCGGGGGGGGCCGTCGCTGTGGGGGCCGCGGGGGGGCGGCCACGATCGGGGAACGTCTTATACTCGAAATCAGTGAATCCTCGGTCATGACGGTTCCCGAGTTGGTGGGAAACCTCATGACAGACTTGCGTTCAAAGGGAATCGCCTTTGCCCTCGATGACTTCGGTGCAGGGGAAACTGTTTTCAGGCATCTTAGACGGCTACAATTCGATATTTTGAAGATCGATGGGCAGTATTGCCGAAACGTTGCCAAAGACCCTGATAATCAGGTTCTCACCCGTGCAATTCAAGCAATGGCATCGCAGTTTGACATGTATTGCGTGGCTGAAAATGTTGAAACAGAAGAGGACGCAGCCTATTTGGCCGAGATTGGCGTGGACTGTTTGCAAGGTTTTCGGTTTGGCGCGCCAGCAATGGCGCCGCCGTTTCTCGCCGCTGTTGATGGCAACAAAATCGCGTGATCTTCGCCAGTAGTTTCAGGTTTGCCCTGAGACACCCTGACCGGTAGCGATGGCTATGCAATTCCAGTATGTCAGGCATGACGGCGAAAGGGGTGGTCGACGCGATGCTGTGCTGCCATCATGACGCCAAGTAGAACGTCAGGTGAAGGGAAAACCAAGATGACCAATGTTGTAATCGCATCCGCTGCCCGTACAGCAGTGGGAAGTTTTGGTGGCTCGTTTGCTAACACACCTGCCCATGATCTCGGCGCTGCCGTTCTCGAGGCGCTGGTGCAGCGTGCAGGTATCGACAAAAGCGCTGTCTCTGAAACGATTTTGGGACAGGTGCTCACCGCTGCGCAGGGCCAGAATCCGGCACGTCAAGCTCATATAAATGCGGGTCTGCCCAAGGAGGCCTCTGCTTGGGGTATCAATCAGGTTTGTGGCTCTGGTCTACGGGCCGTCGCGCTTGGTGCGCAGCACATTATGCTGGGTGACGCGGATGTCGTCGCCGCAGGTGGCCAGGAAAATATGACGCTCAGCCCGCATGCAGCGGCATTACGGGCCGGTCACAAAATGGGCGATCTTAAGTACATCGATACCATGATCCGTGACGGTTTGTGGGATGCGTTCAATGGCTACCACATGGGACAGACCGCTGAAAACGTGGCGGATCAGTGGCAAATCACCCGTGAAATGCAGGACGCTTTTGCCATGGCAAGTCAGAACAAGGCCGAAGCAGCGCAGATCGCAGGCAAATTCGACGATGAGGTGATTCCCTTTACAATCAAGCTCCGCAAGGGCGATAAGATTGTCGATAAAGACGAATACATCCGCTACGGCGCGACCATGGAAAGCATGGAGAAGCTTCGTCCTGCCTTTACCAAGGATGGATCTGTGACAGCTGCCAATGCGTCAGGATTAAACGATGGCGCAGCGGGCGTATTGCTGATGTCAGCCGATAATGCGGAACAGCGGGGAATTGAACCGCTTGCGCGCATTGCGTCTTACGCAACAGCCGGTCTGGACCCATCCATCATGGGTGTTGGTCCTATACATGCGTCTCGCAAAGCATTGGATAAAGCCGGTTGGTCTGTTGACGATTTGGACCTCGTCGAAGCTAACGAAGCGTTCGCTGCTCAGGCTTGTGCGGTGAATAAAGACATGGGTTGGAACCCGGAAATTGTGAACGTGAATGGCGGCGCAATTGCGATCGGTCACCCAATAGGTGCATCCGGTGCCCGCGTGTTGAACACTCTATTGTTTGAAATGAAGCGACGGGACGCAAAGAAGGGCTTGGCTACTTTGTGCATCGGCGGCGGTATGGGTGTTGCGATGTGTGTAGAACGCCTCTAGCGCAAAACAGGCGGTACACAAATTAATTTAGTTTATTGCTGGCGATCGGCAATTTGGATGCGTAATTTTGTTGCGCATATTAGTCGAATATTATTATATTCTGGCAAAACGATCAGATGGAAGGATACCTCATGTCACGAGTCGCACTCGTCACCGGCGGCAGCCGCGGAATAGGCGAAGCCATTTCGAAAGCTCTAAAGGCCGCTGGTTACAGCGTAGCAGCAACCTACGCGGGAAATGACGAGAAGGCTGCTGCCTTTACCGCGGCCACAGGTATAAAGACCTATAAATGGAATGTTGCGGATTACGAGGCCAGCGCCGCAGGAATTGCCAAAGTCGAAGCCGATCTGGGTCCTGTAGAGATCGTTGTTGCCAACGCCGGGATCACACGAGACGCGGCTTTCCACAAAATGACCCCTGATATGTGGAATGACGTCGTGGCCACCAACTTGACCGGCGTTTTCAATACAGTGCATCCGGTGTGGCCTGGTATGCGCGAGCGTGGCTTTGGCCGCGTGATCGTCATCAGTTCGATCAATGGTCAAAAAGGGCAGATGGGTCAGGTCAATTATGCCGCGACCAAAGCGGGTGATCTGGGCATTGTAAAATCCCTGGCGCAAGAGGGCGCACGTAAGGGCATTACCGCAAACGCCATATGCCCAGGCTATATCGGAACAGAAATGGTCCGTGCTATTCCCGAAAAGGTCCTGAATGATGTGATTATTCCCCAGATACCAGCGGGTCGCTTGGGCGAACCAGAAGAGATTGCCCGGTGTGTGACGTTCCTTGCATCTGACGATTCTGGGTTCATCAACGGGTCAACGATATCGGCCAATGGCGCACAATTCGTCGTATGACGACACGGTGCGTTGTGGAAAGACCATTTTTCTGGATGGTCTTTCTTTTTCAAAAGAACTCTAGACACGCATCGCGAGAGTTATGATGCGCCAGCCTAGGATAGGCCGCGGCCGCGCCACCCTTATCGGAATGATCGCCATTTTCTTATGGTCGATGCTGGCAGTGCTGACGGTTGGCACTGCTCCCATGCCGCCATTACAGTTAAACGCGATCTGTTTTGGTCTTGCGACTGTTATTGGCGCTGCTTGGTTGCTTTTCAGCGACTCATGGTCAGGATTATTGGGCGTTTCATGGACGGTTTACGTCTTTGGGACGGCCGGTCTTTTCGGGTATCACCTTTTGTATTTTACGGCTTTGCGACTGGCACCCGCCGCCGATGCAGGTTTGATTGCATATCTATGGCCGCTATTGATCGTGATCTTTTCGGGTTTGTTACCAGGAGAGCGGCTGAAACTTGGCCACATTATTGGTGCTTTTTTAGGGTTGATGGGTGCGGCCCTGATCATTTTGCAAAATGGCGCTGAATTTGAATCGGAATTCGCGCTTGGGTTTGGTTTTGCTTTTTTATGCGCGCTGACGTGGTCGGGATATTCGGTTGTATCGCGTAGGCTCGGGAATGTGCCAACCAGCACTGTTGTCGTATTTTGTGCTCTGACATCTGTGTTGTCGTTTGGCGTACATCTTCTGGTCGAAACGCCGGTTTGGGCACTGTCACCGGTTGGGTGGGGCGCCGTCATAGCATTGGGCCTGGGACCTGTCGGTATCGCATTTTTTGCCTGGGATGTGGGTGTCAAATACGGCGACATCCAGATTTTGGGTGTGGCTTCTTATGCGGCACCACTTCTGAGCACTTTGCTATTGGTTGTCGTTGGAATTGCAGCCTTGACGCCGGGTCTTCTGGTCGCTGCGATCCTCATTACAGCAGGTGCGGCGGTGGCTGCGCGTTCAAGTCAAATTATATAGAACGGGGCCCCAAATTGGGGCCCCGAAGGTTTTCCGTAAGGTCTCCTGTCGCGCTTGGGGACCAGCGGAAAAACTTACATCGTCACAAGCCGGTACGTGTGTTTTCTCTGGCACGGCGTAAACCAGAGACCATGCACAACCTGCTGATCAAATGAGTTGAGACTGTTCACCATCAAAGACGAGCTTTGATTGTGTTCAAAGACGATAGCGGATGTAGAAGCCAGTACAAAGCCTGCCGCACCATACGGCCGCGTTCGGTATGAGCGTGTTGAATTGCCAGTGCTTCGGTCTGGGAGGTTGGGATTTCAAACATAGTGTGCTCTTTTAAGTTTGTGTTTGTTCGGTCAACTGAAACTTGTATGACAAAACAAATTGTCCCTGACAAACGAGAGTTTTTATAACTTCAGTTAAGGAAAACTAATGTGACTGATCGACTTCCTCCTTTGACGGCCTTACGCGCTTTTGAGGCTGCGGCACGAAACCTTTCTTTTGCCAAGGCTGCAGATGAACTGAATGTGACACCTGCTGCGCTCAGTTTTCAAATCAAGTCTTTGGAAGAGTTTCTGGGGGCAAAAGTGTTCCACCGATTGAACCGCGCCGTAGAGTTGACCGAAGTTGGCCAAGCGCTTGCCCCGGGGCTGGAAGAAGCCTTTGATCGCATCGGAAGCACATGGCGGAATGCGCGTCGACTGCTAGATGGGCAGGTATTGAATGTTACGGCGGGTCCCGCCTTTACGGCGATGTGGTTGGCGCCAAGAATGTATGAATTCGCACAAGCGCATCCCGAAATAGAATTGCGATTTTCCGCGTCGCTCAAAGTTGTTGATTTCGACCGTGACCAGATAGATGTGGCCATTCGTTTCGGCTATCCCAAGGAGGATGGATTGTTTTCGCACCGGTTGGTCGATGAATACATGGCCCCCGCAATGACCCCCGAGCTTGCAAAGAAATACACAACACCCGAATCCTTGTTGAATGCGCCGCTGATCAATGATGATAGCGTTGCATTTTTATCTCCGCCTGCGGGATGGCGCCAATGGTTTACAGCGTGCGGAATTATCCCGCCCGCATTGCATGGCGTGCGCTTTTCAAACGCCGATCATGCTATCAACGCTGCATTGGCAGGATCGGGAGTATTGATGGGCCGAGCGTCTCTTGCTGCTATGGCTGTACGAGAGGGACGTCTTGTTTTGCCGTTTGATACTGCCTTAAGGACTGGCGCGGCTTTTCGGTTTGTTTGTCCCGAGGGGGCACAGAATCGACCGCAAATTGCGGCATTTCACGAATGGATTGTGGCCGTCATGGAACCTTGCCTCGACATTATGCAAAACAAGATTTTGGTTCCTTAAGCATTATGGCAACGGATCTTTGATCCGTGTCACGTTTACGAAAATATAAAAAGGTCGGCCTTATGTCAAAGACCGACCCCGAAATCCAAAAAATTTCTGGAACTATGATGCACTAAGTCGGGTTATTTCTTCTTTTAGGCGGAGCTTTTGTTTCTTCAGGTTTGCCAGTTCTAGTGCGTCTATCGCTGGCGTTCGTTGGGCTTGTTCTACTTTGTCAGAGAGAAATTCGTGCTTTTTCTTCAGTTCCTGAACGTGTGAACTCAAGCTCATTGCGACCTCCATTTGGTGAAATAACGTGACACCAGTCGACCACACTACAGCCTCTTTGTCACGCTGCAGTTGCAAAGATCGGGCGACAAATTTGGTTATTCCAGGTCAAATTTGTATACTTTAGGTGGGAAATGGCAAAGCGGAACCCGACGCAAGAACGGCCTGTATCGCGGCGCTGTAGTCGGTTGTTTCATCGCTGTGCTGACCTATGTGCAACGTCAGTGGCGCGTGAAAACGGAAACCGGCGCGGCTGGATTTGCGTCCACGCAGTAAAATCAAACGAGGCGGCCGCCCGTCTCTTGGTGAGAGCGGCCACAGCTCCAGACTGCCCAAACAGGTCTGCGCAACAGTTAGCATTTCGGGGAGACGTTCGGCGCGCTGGATGAATGTGGCTGTCCCGCCGGAGCGAAGGCGACGCGCGGCGGTGGTGAGCCAATCTCCAAGCTGGGCGTCTCCTGCCAGCGCGATTTCACGGTCAGGCCGGCTTGCTTGCGACCGATGGGCCGGATCAAAGTATGGTGGGTTGGCAAAAATATGGTCAAACGAACGTCGGCGTAATGTATCGGGTAGATCGCGCAGGTCAGCACAGGTGATCTGCGCGTTAAGTCCGTTTGCGGCTAGGTTACGTTTTGCCAGTTCTGCATAAGCGGGTTGCAGTTCGGCGCCGTAAAGTTCAAGGTTTTCGACGCGGTGCCCCAGGCATGCCAGACCGATGCCTCCTCCACATCCAAGCTCAAGTATGACATCTCCAGGTTGTGCGGGTATAGTGGCTGCCAGTAGCACCGGATCCACGCCGGCGCGATAGCCTTCGCGGGGTTGCCATATTTTCAGCTGTCCACCCAGAAAATCGTCTCGGCTTAGTGACGACTCTGAAAAATACTCAGGTTTCAATGTGAAGCCCGCTCAATCGAAGAAGCGTTCGTGCGGCCTCTAACTGATCTGTGTGCACCATCAAGCGGCGCGGCAAGATGCCTAGTGATCCTTCTAGGACACTCATATTTACGTCCATTTCAAAGCTCATTATACCTTCTTCGGCGAGAAGGGTTTTTACCAGCGGGATTAGGGTTATGTCGTTGGTGCGCAGAAGCTCTTTCATGAACGTGATGTAAGGGCGGGAAGGGGCGATTGTCGACCCCTGCACGGCAGAGTGAAGATATTGATCCAGTCTAAAAAGCCACATGACCGTTTAGCAGTCATTCTGAAAGATGACATGGACGCCGTGAACGCGTTGATCCGAACGCGCATGGCCAGTGAACATGCGCCTAGAATTCCCGAAGTCACAGCCCATTTGGTTGAAGCGGGTGGAAAACGACTGCGGCCGATGTTGACCCTGGCCGCAGCGCGTATTTTTGATTATGCGGGACCCTTCCATGTGCATCTGGCAGCCACGGTTGAATTTATACATACTGCCACCTTGCTACACGACGATGTGGTTGACGAAAGCGCGCAGCGTCGGGGGCGACCTACGGCGAACCTTTTGTGGGACAACAAATCGAGTGTTCTGGTCGGCGACTACCTGTTTTCGCGATCGTTCCAGCTTATGGTAGAAACCGGCAGTTTGCGGGTTTTGGACATTTTGGCCAATGCATCCGCAACCATTGCCGAAGGCGAGGTCCTACAGTTAACGGCGGCGCAGGATCTTGGCACAACCGAAGCCATCTACCTTCAGGTCGTACGCGGTAAAACCGCGGCTTTGTTTTCTGCGGCTACACAAGTCGGTGCGGTGATTGCAGAGCGACCGGAACACGAGGTGCAGGCGCTATTTGATTATGGTGATGCGCTTGGGATTGCGTTTCAGATCGCAGATGATTTGCTGGATTACGCTGGTGACACAGCAGTGACAGGCAAAAATCTTGGAGATGATTTTCGGGAACGGAAACTGACATTGCCTTTGATCAAAGCCGTGGCCGTAGCCTCGGCCGAGGAACGCCTGTTCTGGCAGCGAACGATAGAAAAAGGCGATCAGCGTGATGGTGATCTGGATTACGCGATTGCGTTGCTACGACGTCACAACGCTTTGGAGCAGACCCGCGCGGATGCCTTCATATGGGCGCAAAAGGCGCAAAACGCGCTGACTATTTTACCCCACTCAGACCTGCGTGATCTGCTGTCGGATTTGGCGGAATATGTTGTGTCACGCTTGAAATAGGGGCGCCGCCCGGTCGCGCGGTGTGTCGCGGACGCGCCAAAATCAACGCGTCACTTTGCGGGATCACTACCGCTCTGTATCTCTTTGGAGCGGGGGGCTGCCCTCGGCCGCCAGAACGTCGTCCAAGCCAACGTCCAGTTTACGGCGCAGTCGTTCCGGATCGACCTGCTCGGCGGCGCTTCCGTAGTTTACAAAGCTTAACGAGCGGTTCCATTGAAATCGCGCCTCGCGCTCACGCCCAACCGCCCACAAGACATCACCCAAATGATCGTTTACTACTGGGTCAATTGGCATCAGTTCAGCAGCGCGTATCATGTAGGGCACGGCCTCGTCGTAGCGCCCCAATTTATAAAGTACCCAGCCAAGGCTATCAATAATATAGCCGCTGTCTGGCGAAGCGGCCACAGCGCGTTGTATCATGCTTAGGGCTTCGTCCAACTTCATCTGTTTTTGAACCAAGGAATAACCTAGATAATTCAGTGCCTGTGGCTGACCGGGATTCAATTCAAGTGCACGGCGAAAATCCGCCTCGGCCCGCGGCCACTGGTTGGTGCGTTCATAGGTTATGGCGCGAACATAATATAAAAACCATGCCGACGGTTCGGTCGGCGATGTCAACTCGATCGCGCGGCTATACGCGATTGCGGCATCTTCAAAGCGGTCTGCCCGCCGCAGTGCGTCACCCAATGCGGACATGACACCGTCATTGTCGGCGCGTTTTTGGGCGAGGTTTTGTAAAACGTCGATCGACAGCTCAAGCTTACCGGCGCTTTGCAGTGCGTCCGCGCGACCTATTTCTGCTGCTGTAAACAATGGATTGCTCGGGGGCACCTGCGCGTATGCGGCTACCGCAAGATCATATTGTTTCAATTCTTCCAACACCTGTGCCAAAATCAGCAACGCATTCGTGTGTGTTGGATCAAGGTGGACAGCAGCCCTAGCATACAAAAGCAATAAATCAGGTTCGGCTTCGTTGCGTAACGCCTGTGCCAAATTGAAAAATACCTCGGCAATACCTTGCTGCGGTGTTTGGAATTCAGTCAGTGCGATGGGTTTGCCTGATTGTATCATAGCAGCGAGCGCTACCGACTCAGGATCGGGCGTTTGCCCTTGCGTTGCCGGTGTCAGAAGGTCTAGTGCTGCCTCGCGTTCAGAAAGCCGCGCCAGCAGTTCAGCCCGCAGGCGTACTGCCCTTTGTCCAATCGCAAGCATGCGCGCGCCGTCACTTTGTAAAAGCGTCAAGGCCTGCCGGTCGTCGCCTGCAAGAATCAGAGACAAGGCTTTGTGATACGTAGCAAAAGGTTGCATTGATTTATTTTTTGCCAGAGCGTCGAACACGTCATTTGCCGCTTGTTGGTCGCCCTGTGCAGACAAAACCCAAGCCTGAACAAGTTCTTGCGTCAGAGGACCCGATCGCTGGCCTGAGTCAAAACGTGCCTGCAGCGTTGCCCAGTCCCCGCTTGCACTCAGGCTTGTTGCCAAAACCAGATTGGATATTTGACTTTCGCGCTGGCCGGCGGCTTCCAATAATTCAGAAAATTGCGCCGAACGTTCGACCTCGCCAAGTGCAAAGAATGAAATGGCTGCACGTTCCATGAGTTCGGTGTTGCTGGAATCAGCCAAGTTAGCGCGCGCGTAGTAGCGTGCTGCGGCGCCAAAATCGTAGACGCTGCTGGCCTGTCGCGCGGCAAGGTAAGGACCCGCAAATCCATCAGCAGCAAGATTTGCTGGCGCTATGCCAATCGTCACGACCAAGGCTGTGGCCAAAGTCCAAAATTTGAAAGCCAAAATAATCTCCTGTCCGTTGACAGTAAAATAGGTATGTAGGTGGGTGGTGTCCATGGGACCAGCAACAAGATGCCATATACCCAAGCGCAACCGGTTCTTTGATGGTACAGGGCTTGACACCGGCACCCACCCAAGTAGAAGCGGGCGCAGTTGGTGTTGGTGGCCCTCGCAAGGGGATGCCTGTCGGGTTCTGGAAAATTTCCGGGTAATACCAAAGGACAACGCCCTTCACTTGTAATGAAGGAGATCAGCCGTGACAAAACGCACGTCTGCCAAATACAAAATAGACCGCCGCATGGGCGAAAATATCTGGGGACGTCCGAAATCCCCTGTGAACCGTCGCGAATATGGTCCGGGTCAGCACGGCCAGCGCCGCAAGGGCAAACTGTCTGATTTCGGTCTGCAGCTGCGGGCGAAGCAAAAGCTCAAGGGTTACTATGGCGATCTGACGGAAAAGCAGTTTCGCCGCATCTTCTCCGAGGCGGAACGTGTGCGCGGAGACACCGGTGAAAACCTGATTGGTCTTCTGGAGCGTCGCTTGGATGCAGTGGTGTATCGTGCAAAGTTTGTCGCAACTATCTTTGCCGCGCGTCAGTTTGTGAACCACGGCCATGTTCTTGTGAATGGTCAACGGGTGAACATCCCGAGTTATCGTGTCAAAGAAGGCGATGTGATCGAGGTACGCGAACGCTCCAGACAGATCGCGGTTGTCATGGAAGCAATGCAAAGCGCCGAGCGTGACGTACCGGATTATCTGGATGTCGACCCTTCCAAGATGAAGGCAGTCTTCGTGCGCATGCCAGGTCTGAGCGATGTTCCCTATCCGGTGATGATGGAACCAAACCTCGTTATCGAATATTACGCACAGAACTAATAAGTCTCTTTAGTGAAATCTTCGGGGTCGCATCATTTGGTGCGGCCCTTTTTTGTGTGTCTGTGTTGGTGCGGGGTCGTTGAAGCGGTACCAAATCCGTTCGGGGCAAAAAGCAAAATTGCGGCACCCTGCCGCGTTGCTGCCGTATGTTACGTGCTGGTTTTCGGGGCGACTTAAACAGCAGTTTATCGTTTCAGGAAGAAATGTTGGGTTTGGGTGCTTTTCCTTTTGTGCTGCCAGGCGTACACCATCTGATCAAAGGAGAGAGATGGATGGTGTCTCAAATTCAAGCAAAACCGGGAATCATGGACATCGCTTTGTACCAAGGCGGCAAAAGCCATGTGGCCGGTGTTCAGAATGTCGTAAAGCTCAGCTCGAACGAGAACCCCCTTGGTCCCAGCCCAAAAGCGATTGAGGCGGCCAAGACGACCTTGTCGACGATGCACAGGTACCCATCGACGGACCACAAATCATTGCGCACCGCTATAGCAGACGTGCACGGCATGGACCCAGACCGCGTCATCTGCGGTGTTGGCTCAGATGAGGTCCTTGCCTGGTTGACCCAAGCGTTTGCAGGTCCCGGTGATGAGGTCATCCACACAGAACACGGGTTTGCCCTGTATCGGATCGGGGCGCTCGCAGCGGGTGCAACTCCGGTCGAAGTCCCGGAAAATAACCGGGTAACGGATGTTGACGCCATTCTGGCCGCTTGCACGAACCGAACGCGATTGGTCTTTATCGCCAACCCCAACAACCCGACGGGAACCATGATTGGTTCCGCCGATGTTGCGCGTCTCGCAGATGGCCTGCCGCCACAAGCAATTTTAGTATTGGATGGGGCATACGCGGAATACGTACCTGGCGGCGACGGCGGCTTGGCCGAAGTTAACGCACGCGAAAATGTGTTTATGACACGGACGTTCTCTAAAATTTATGGCTTGGGCGGCATGCGCGTGGGCTGGGGCTACGGCCCGCGCCACATTATTGATATCTTGAACCGCATTCGGGGCCCTTTTAACCTGTCTTTGCCGGCTTTGGCAGCCGCAGAGGCAGCCGTGCGCGACCAAGCATATATCGATGAATGTCGGGCGGAAAACGCGCGGCTGCGGACCTGGCTGGCCGAAGCGCTTGCGGCGCAGGGTGTGCCATCGGATGTCTCGCATACGAACTTTGTGCTCGCACGGTTCAAAGATGCGGATGAAGCGTCTGCATGTAATACCGCGTTGGAGTCCGAAGGATTGATCGTGCGTGCAGTGGGGGGATATAAGCTGCCCAACGCGCTGCGCATCACCGTCGGAGATGTCTCGTCATGTCAACGTGTTGCAGAATGTGTGGCACGATTTAAGAGCAAGGCGGTGGGGTCATGAGCGTTATCTACGACAAGGTTGCCTTTATCGGCCTTGGACTGATCGCATCGTCCATGTTCTGGGCTGGGCAGCGCGCCGGAGTTGTTGGCTATGCCACAGGCTTTGCGCGCACGCAGCAGACCCGGACGACGGCGCGGGACATTGGTTTGTGTGATGATATCCGTGATACCCTTATCGAGACGGTCTTGGACGCCGACTTGATCGTACTGGCCGTGCCTGTTGGTGCAATGAAGGCCGTGGCTCAGCAAATAGCACCACATCTGAAATCCGGTTGTACGGTGACTGACGTCGGCTCGGTCAAGCGCGAGGTCATTGACGCGGTCGCGCCATATCTGCCCGGGACTGTGCATTTTGTGCCAGGTCATCCCTTGGCCGGTACAGAGCACTCCGGTCCGGAAGCAGGCTTTGCAACCCTCTTTGACAATCGCTGGTGCCTTTTGGTGCCCAATGGTGCTGCGAGTGATGCGGTGGAGCGACTAGGGCGTTATTGGCGGGCTCTTGGTGCGAATGTTGACATGATGGATGCCGATCACCATGACCGCGTGCTGGCGGTGACCTCGCATTGTCCACATCTGATCGCTTATACCATGGTTGGCGTTGCGGACGACCTGCGACGGGTCACCGATAGTGAAGTCATCAAATATTCTGCGGCTGGCTTTCGGGATTTTACGCGAATCGCTGCAAGTGATCCGACAATGTGGCGGGACGTGTTCCTGTCCAACAAAGATGCAACGCTCGAAATTCTGGGTCGCTTCACCGAAGAATTGTTTGCGCTACAGCGTGCGATTCGTACGGGTGACGGGGATCACTTGCATGATTATTTTTCTCGCACCCGCGCTATCCGACGTGGCATCATTGACGCAGGACAGGATACAGAGGCACCTGACTTTGGGCGCCGAAAGGATTGATCATGCGGCCCTTGCTGGCGGCTTTCCTACTTGCACTTACAGGCTCGGCTGCCTTGGCCGGACCGGACAGATCCTTGCGTCCCTTCGCCCGTGCGCCTTTCATTTCGATGCCTGACAGCTTGCCGGACATCGCACCTTTGGATTTACCTCAGGACGTGAACGGGCTTGGCCTAAGACCCGTGCCGCGCCAGCCCGTGTTAGACATCGTGGCGGCCTTGCAAGGGCGCCCGCCTGTTACATCTTTACGACCTGAAAAACGGGCAGCGCGTGTGTTTCGTGCCACCCCGTCGGCCCGTCAGTCATCGACCCAGACGGGCCGTGCGGTCTGTGGGCGGCGCGACGTTCTTGGCGAGGCTGTGGGTAAAGTGCCCGGACAGCGGCGGGGATGTGGCATAGATGACGCGGTGCGCGTCACAACAGTTTCTGGAGTGCGCCTGTCGACGCCTGCATTGATGAATTGCCGGACTGCCAAAGCATTGCACCAGTGGGTGGATCGCGGATTGAAGCGTTCCGTGGGAAATCGCGGTGGTGGCGTCGTTAGTATGACGGTTGTTGGCCATTACGTCTGCCGGACGCGCAATCACAAACCGGGCGCACCAATATCGGAGCATGGCAAAGGCAATGCAATCGATCTGTCCGCATTTACATTGGCCGACGGGAGCCAAATTTCGGTGTTAAAGCATTGGAACAGCGGGTCTGCAGGCCGCATCTTGCGTCGTATGCATCGTCGTGCCTGTGGGCCGTTCGGCACAGTGATCGGACCTGACGGTGATCGCTACCACAAGGACCATTTCCATTTTGATACAGCGCGTAACAATTACTGCAAATAGCAATATAAGGAACTTGCCGAATGTATACTGTTGTCGGATCCGTGGCCAGCCGGACGTTCCGTGTCGTCTGGCTGCTAGAAGAACTTGAACAGCCCTATACTGTCATTCCTGCAAAGCCACATGGCAAGGCTGTACGCGCGCATAGTCGTCTGGGAAAAATTCCAGTTCTATTGGATGGCCCCGTCACCGTGTCCGATTCGCTTGCGATCATGACGTACCTTGCAGACAAGCATGCAGGGCTAACAGCCCAAGCTGGGACGCCCGAGCGTGCAGTGCAGGATGCTATGACATTTCGGCTGCTTGATGAATTAGAAAGCGTAATTTGGACCTTTGCCCGCCATACCTTTGTCTTACCCGAAGCTGAGCGTGTTCCCGGGGTTTTACCCAGTTTGCAACTGGAATTCATGCGCAATCTGGATCGTTTGACGTCCGAGATCCAAAGCCCGTTTCTGATGGGAGAACACATCACACTGCCGGATTTGTTGCTTGTGCATCTTGGCAACTGGGCGCGCTTTGCCGGGTTTCCAGATGCACCTTCGGCATTTTTAGACTATGCCCGCCCGATCCGTGCGCGAGCAGCCTACCAGCGTACAATTGCGCAACGCAAAATCTAGGATGTTTTACTGGACTGTTGCGCCAACCATGCCACAGCGGCCTGACCCGCATATAGCCCCGTTGCCAGACAGGCCGTCAACAAATAGCCCCCTGTCGGGGCTTCCCAATCAAGCATTTCACCAGCAATGAACGTGCCGGGCCGGGTATGAAGCATCAACTGATCATTGACCGCATTCCACGACACACCTCCGGCTGTCGAGATCGCCTCGTCGATCGGACGCAGAGTATATGGGGGTAGGGTGGCAGCCTTTAGTCGCTTGACGACATCATGGGTGTTTTTTGGCAGCGGCCCTGCTTCGTTAACGATCGCCAACGCGGCTGTAGAAATTCCGAGACGCCGCAGTCGGTTGGATAGGCTTTGCTTTTTTGGCATTTTTTCAAGTTGGGATGTTATATCTGCGACTGCACGGTCTGGCACAAAATCGATGACAATGGGCGCGCCATTGCGCAAGGCAGGTGTCAGTGAATATAGCCCACCACCTTCAAGACCGCGCGACGTTATAACAATTTCGCCCCGTGATTTGCGAGGTCCGGCCGCGAGCCGAATGCTTTTGAGAGGTGTTCCGAAATGGCGGCTCATATAGGGCGACCATTCCAATGATATTGCTGAATTAGACGGTGCAAACGGGACAAGCGGTGTATTCAGTTCCGCCAGCGCCGAAACCCACTGTCCGTCTGACCCAAGCTTCGACCAACTGGCACCGCCAAGGGCAAGCACGGTGACGTCCGCGTGAAATCTTTGTGGTGGCGTTTCAAACAGGGCCTCAGTTTGGTGAAACCCCGTCCAACGCCAGTTGCGGCGCAGGTCGACACCCTGCACCTCGAGACGTTTTAGCCACGCACGCAACAGTGGCGACGCCTTCATCGCCACAGGAAAGACGCGGCCGGTGGAGCCGACAAAGCAAGCCTGGCCCAAATCTTTGGCCCAGGCTTGGACCTGATCCGGTCCGAATTGATCTAGCATCCGAGCAAGATGGGGGCCTGCGTCGTCGAAGGCGCAGCGAAACGCATCAGGCCCTTCGGCTTTGGTCAGGTTCAGTCCGGACTTTCCCGCCATCAGAAATTTGCGCGCCGGCGAGGGTTTGGCTTCGGCCACGGTCACGTGATGTCCGGCCGCCGACAGAACATCCGCTGCCATCAGGCCGGCGGGACCTGCGCCAATTACCAGTGCTTTGGTCATTTCGCCCCTCGTGATTTCACTGGCAACCGGATCACCCTTACGCCACACAAACTAAAAAGTCAGACTTCAGAACGAACCGACCCCATACGTCTCGTGTGTCTGCGCCCAATTCCATCGGGCGTCAAACACAGCCTGCATTACTGTGTTTCCCCTTTCAGGCGGGCAAGGGCTAGCCCAACGGTGCTAATGTATAAGATTTGCCACGGTAAAGTTCACGCGACATTGACCGTGGCCAAGATTGCCTACGAGTTCAATACAGTCCTCCAGCCGTCTCGTTGGCGGCACGGATCTGTTGATCTTCTCCTGCAAGACCAGATTATCGTGTTCCAGCTTGTCGATACGCAATTCATAGACACGCACGACTGAAGCGCTGCATGCCTCGACGATTTGATCCAGAATGCCGGCAAGCTGGCCATCGATATCGGCAAGCTGTTTCTGAAGCTCTCCCCTTTCGTCAACAGCCATAGCCAATCGAATGTTCCATGCATCGCGTAGCATGGCCTTGGTGAGTTCGAACAATTCCCCGGCAGGTTGCATGCCTTTCAGAATGTTCGCAAAGCGTTCGTCCATCTTGGCAAGGGGAACAGATTTGTCCTTGTTTTCGCAAGTGCAGCGGATGGAAACAACGGCGAATACGTTGCTGTTCCATTATTGTTATCAGCTGCCCCTGTCGATATCGCATCGAAATGATGTTTCAAAAACTTTGCTGATGTATTTCAGACTTTTTTGTCCAACTGTTTGCGATGGTGTTCCTAGGCCTCAAGGGAAGCTTAGAGAGTTCTGAACTCTTCTGGGCTGGGGCATGGATCATGAGGACAATCCTTTCCCCTACTTGCGCCCCTCACTTATTCTTGTTTAGCCAAACCCGCGATGGGTGGCCAAGCCCTGGTCAGAGCCTCGCAGTCGAAGCACAGATGAAAGGCGCGAACGCTAAGACTGTTGGCGCATTGATCGAAGGCTGTCTATAACAAACCTATCAAGGCACAACCACCGGCAGACCAATCTATGCGTATTCTTTTGATCCATCAAAATTTCCCCGGACAATACAAGCATCTAGCCCCGAAGCTGGCTGAATTGGGGCATCAGGTCGTGGCGTTGACGCCCAAAGTGCAAAAGCCAGTGAAGTGGCAGGGTGTCAACGTTATCCCTTATGCGATTCGCGGCTCCAGCACCGCAAATCTGCACCCTTGGTTGATCGATTTCGAAACTAAGGTCTTGCGGGGCCAAAGCTGCTATACCGCGGCACGCGACCTGCGCAAGCGCGGGTTTACACCGGATGTGATTCTTGCCCATCATGGATGGGGTGAAAGCATGTTTCTCAAAGATGTGTGGCCCGAGGCGCGCTTGGGGCTTTATTGCGAGCTATATCATCTGACGACCAAAGAATTCACTGATTTTGATCCTGAGTTCGCCAAGGATGATCTTGAAACCGATGCGTTACGGATCCGGATGAAGAACCTCAACAATCGCTTGCATGCCGAGGTCATGGATGCCGGCATATCGCCCACAGCGTTTCAGGCATCAACCTTTCCAGATAGCTATCAGTCACGCCTGACTGTGGCGCATGACGGTATCGACACCGCTGTGGTCAAACCGGATCCTGAGGCGGCACTGGAAATCACAGGTGGTAAAGTTGTGACGCGTGATGATGAGGTAATCACCTTTATCAACCGCAATCTGGAACCCTATCGGGGCTATCACATTTTCATGCGTGCCTTGCCCGAGCTTTTGCAGCGGCGTCCCAACGCCCAAGTTGTCATGATCGGCGGAGACGAAGTCAGCTATGGCGCGTCACCACCCAAGGGGCAAACCTGGAAACAGCTCTACATCGACGAGGTACGATCAAAGATTCCTGACGCAGATTGGGAACGGGTGCATTTTCTGGGCCGCGTGCCTTATGATCGTTTCCTTGCCATGATGCAGGTCAGCCGTGTGCATGTGTATCTGACGTATCCCTTCGTGCTGTCATGGTCACTGCTTGAATCCATGGCCACGGAATGCGCAATTGTGGCCAGTGGTACGCGTCCGGTTCAAGAAGTGCTGACCGAAGGCGAAACAGGTCGAATGGTGGATTTCTTTGATGGCCCTGCCATGGTGGAGCGCGTCTGCGAACTGATGGATGATCCCGAACAGCGGCGTGCGCTTGGCAAGGCGGCCCGCGCTTTTGCCGTAGAAAACTACGACCTTCACAGCCGATGTTTGCCAAGGCACTTGCAATGGGTCAGTGACCTTAGCGAAATGACGCCGCGACCGCCCTTGGATTAATATCGAACCCGGTTTTGGACCGCGTCCGTCCAATTCCGGATGCTGGCCTGCCTAAATGTCACCGTCACGGGCGCGCAGTTGTCTGGCGCGAGCCAGAATTGCGTCTTCGACCGCGCGCACTGTGTCGGCATCGACAGCCCCACTGCGCGTGACAAGTGATAAATTCAGCGACCGCGCCTCTAGGGCTGGATCTGTCACATGGATTGTTGCACGGTAGGACCGCGAGCCGCCGGGAGGCGTGCCATACCCGGTCACTATGACGCCTGTGAACGGATCCACGGCCTCGACCGGTAGAAACGACAAGACCTCGAGCGTCGCATTCCAGATATACTTGTTAACCGATCCGATGCTTGTTCCGTCATCCTGCGGGCCAAACACATCGCGCAGCCGTGATCCTTGGTTCTCGTCTTCTGCATTGGCCTGAGATTCGCGCGCTGCTCCGTCGCTTTGCCCGCAGCCAGTCAGTGTCAGGGCCGCCGCCAGTCCGAGCACAGCTATTTTGACCACCTTTGTCATTATCCAATCCCTTCGGCACGCGTCACTTTTGTTTTAATCAATAGACATGGGCGCGGGTCGCGGCAAGCGCCGGATGCAGATTGATCCGATCACGGCGATCTCTGGCTTGTGGCAAATGGGCATCACTGACCAGTTAGTCGAGCAAACAAAAAATCCAGACGCTTGCAAAGATTAGGGACGCAGGCGCATACCATCTGCATATAGGCCCGGACTTGGCAATGGGACGCGCCTTTTGAAAATGATGAGGGAAGCAATGAAAAAGATTCTTTTTGCCACAACGGCACTCGTAGCGTCTGCTGGCGTAGCAGCAGCAGACATTTCTGTATCCGGTTCGGCCGCAATGGGTCTGTATGGCGACGAAGCACAAGCTGCGCCTAACGATTCCGGCGTATATAGCATGATGAAAGTCGTCATCACCGGTTCCGGCACAGCTGACAACGGCATGACATTCGGCGCATCCATCGATGCATCCGCTGGCGAAGACTATGACCGCGGCGATTTCGAATATGACGGCGCAGAGTCGGGCACATTCGGCCTGGGCGCCGTGCATGTTGCAACTGGCGGTCTGAAAATCACTGTTGACCAGGACGGCATCGACGATCTGTCGGACGACGACAACTCGCATGACATCCAGATCGACTATTCGATGGGTGATTTCTCGGTCTCCGTCACAAATGACGTCGATGGCGACAACACCAATGGTACACCATCCGAGTTCTCCTACAAAGCCGGTTTCTCCATGGCGGGTATCTCGGTCACAGTGTCCGGCAACGATGTTGACGACTCCACAGCGATCGACCTTGGCTACACAGTCAGCGACGCTCTGGGCCTCACCGCGCATCTTGACCAGAACGGTGGCGATCAGGAAACCAAAGTCGGCATGAGCTACGACATGGGCGCAGTTGGCCTGACAGCAAGCTACGCAATGTACGACACTGCGGACGACGACTGGGATCTGGGCATCAGCTACTCCGAAGGTGCGATGTCTGTATCGGCATCGACAGACGAGGAAAGCGATTGGGAACTGTCCGGTTCTTATGACCTCGGTGGCGGTCTGTCGGCAGAAGGCGGCATGAACGCAGACTCCGACTACTACCTCGGCGTTGCAATGAGCTTCTAATATCCCACTCGGATATTTTAGCGGGGAGCGGGCCTTTGGTCCGCTCCTTTTCTTTTGGGACCAACAATCGTATCACAGACATACGCCAACTAGGATGCCGCGGATATGAGCCTGAAAGAGATTACGACCCGAATAGATACGGCCGCCAGAACCGCAGGGCGCGTATCCGATGATGTGGTTTTGCTGGCTGTCAGCAAGGTGCAGCCGATAGATCGGATCGAGGATGTGCTGGTGCAGGGACATCGGGTGTTCGGTGAAAATCGTGTGCAAGAGGCGCAGGGCAAATGGCCTGGACTTCTGGATCGGTTTCCTGATGCCAAAATACATCTGATTGGTCCCTTGCAAAGCAACAAGGCGCGGCAGGCGATGACATTATGTGCGGCTATCCATTCTGTGGATCGTCCCAAGCTGGCGGTTGCTCTGGCGAGATTGGCGCAGGAACTGGGGCATTGTCCTGAGCTGTTTGTTCAGATCAACACCGGCGAAGAACCGCAAAAGGCAGGTGTCCTACCTGCCGAGGCGGATGCATTCGTTGCACAGGTGCGGGATATGGATCTGCCTGTGGCGGGTTTGATGTGCATTCCCCCCGTTCACGAAACGCCAAGTTTGCATTTTGCCCTCTTGGCAAAGATCGCAGCGCGAAACGGTCTGGCTGGTTTGTCCATGGGGATGAGCAGTGATTTTGAACAGGCGATTGCCTTTGGTGCGACCCATGTGCGTGTGGGATCTGCGATCTTTGGGGCGCGGGTGGCTGCTTCGGTATGACGGCAAAGACGCTCTGCCCAACGCACCAGCCCTTTGTGTGCAGCTAAGGCACAGGTTATGGCGCCAGTGTCGGTGGAATGACCAAACGAGTACTATAGCTGATCTTTTTGCAAATCTTGTTCAAATTCGATCTTGAAACTGCGATGCACCCCTCGGTTGGGGTCCCCGGACGCCGCCATTGATGTAGAAATATTGCAGACCCGGCGCCCGGCAGTGCATAGGGCCAGTTCCAATCCGTCGTAAGAATCACATCATAAAGCGGATCTGCGCGGCGCAGGTGTTCATGACTGTGGGTGTATGGCAGACGCACCATAAGATTATAATCTTCGTCTGTCGGGTCATCGGACCATAGATCACCGGGTCGGATTGCGACCGCCCAATCAACAGGTTTTTTCAGTCGGTCAGGCCGATATAGAAGCCCTGTAATACGATGCGTGCCGACAGGTGTTGCACCATCACCTTCGCGTTTGCTGGTCGTTAAACCACCGCGACCAATGCTACAGGGCCAGTAGCGCCCCGCAAAGCGAAGCCCCCGCCGGGTCAAGACCATGTCGTCGATATTCACAACATATGGCCCGACTTGGCTGCTTTGGTCGCCAGATAGTTGGCGTTATGGGATGTTTGGCCAACCTTGATCGGTACACGTGCGTCTACCTGTATCCCCTGCGCCTCCATCATGGAGATTTTTCCGGGATTGTTTGTCATCAAACGGACAGAGTTGATTCCCATACGGTCCAGCATGATGGAGCCGAGACGGAAGTCACGTTCGTCGTCTTCGAAACCCAATCGGTGGTTTGCCTCGACCGTATCAAAGCCCTGGTCTTGCAAGGCATAGGCGCGCATCTTGTTGGCAAGACCAATGCCGCGACCTTCTTGCTGTAGATATAGCAATATGCCTGCGCCTTCTTGCCCCATCTGTTCAAGGGCTGCGTTCAATTGCGGTCCACAATCGCATTTCAGGCTGCCTAAAAGATCCCCGGTGAAGCAAGCTGAGTGAAGGCGCACAAGAACGGGTGCGTCTCGATTGGGTTGGCCTATAACAATGGCATAATGTTCTTCGCTGCCGTCTGCGGGCCGAAAGATCCGCAAGCGCGTGCGTTCGGCGTGTCGTAGGGGCACGCGTGCGCTGGCCACTTCGTTAAGGACCGGCGTCGCCTGCACATGAGCAGAGGCACTGATGGTCACGTTTGTGAGTGAGGGCGTAGCCACCACGATGGGTGCTAGGAGCGCAGCGGGCAGGAGGCGTGCGGTCTTGCAAAGCTCAATCGCTAATCTATGCGCTTGTGCTGGGCCATCTCGTTGGCTAAGAAGCGGCCCCCGCAAAGGGTAACGCAGGTCATCTGCTGGATCTGCCAAAGTTTGAACCCAGCCCAAGTCTTTGTCGTCTGGCACTGACAGTCGCGCCAGATCACTGTCATAAATACGGGCCTTCAGCGTTTCAGCACGTCGCGCTGTGACGGCCAAAGTGAGATTTCCAAGCCTGCGCATGATCTCCATGCGGTTAGCGGAAACCGTTTCTGCAGGAGCTACAAGCCAGTCACCATCCGGAACACTTAGTCGCACTGGCAGGCCCATGCGTAGATCTGCTCTTGCGCGTGCCAGTACTTCATCAAGGGTTGGATCAATAAACATGATCTGTAGGTAAACAGGCGTTTGCAACAATACCACCAGATTTTGAAACAAAAGCCTTCAAAAAACACGAGCCCGTGAAGGAGGCCTACTCGGGCTTGCCCTTTTTGTAAGACCGTTACACTTTGGCATCTGAAATAAAACGCAGCAGGAGGCCGCGACGTGGCACAGCTTAAGAATATTTTGTTGGTCGATGATGACGACGATCTGCGCGAGGCATTGGCCGAGCAACTGGTGATGACCGAAGATTTCGAAGTATTCGAAGCAGACTGCGGTACAGCCGGGATGAAGCGCGCCAAAGAACAGATCTTTGATCTTGTTGTGCTTGACGTAGGGTTGCCCGATACGGACGGGCGTGAATTGTGTCGGCGGATGCGTAAACAGGGTGTCAAATCACCCATTATTATGCTGACGGGGCATGATACGGATGCCGATACCATCCTCGGCCTTGATGCTGGTGCGAATGATTACGTGACCAAACCCTTCAAGTTCCCTGTTCTTTTGGCGCGTATACGTGCGCAGCTGCGGCAGCACGAACAATCAGAAGACGCCGTTTTTCAGCTTGGCCCATATACATTCAAGCCTTCGGTGAAAATGTTGGTCACAGATGATGATCGCAAGATCCGTCTCACGGAAAAAGAGACCAATATCCTCAAATTCTTATACCGTGCGAGTGATGGCGTCGTGGCTCGTGATACACTGCTGCATGAGGTTTGGGGGTACAACGCCGGTGTAACAACCCACACTCTAGAAACTCATATTTATCGCTTACGCCAAAAAATTGAACCGGATCCCGCAAATGCGCGACTGCTTGTGACTGAAAGTGGCGGATATCGGCTTGTGTCATAAAAAAAGCATGACTGTGCCCAAATATATCCTATTTTCCCGTTCACTACTGTAAAGTGACGAATCCCGTCGCATATTCGGGCGTTTTAATATGCACCTCCCTGTTGGACTTGACCCGGGCGCTGCCCGGGTCTTTTTTTATGTGACGGGTTGCGCCTGTGGCGGTCAAAGGCCAGCATAACCCTCCAACATTTGGAGCCAAAATATGCCATTCACGGTCGCTACTTGGAACATAAACTCTGTCAGGCTCCGTGCCGAATTGGTCGCGCAGCTTTTGAAGGATGAGGCACCAGACGTCTTATGTTTGCAGGAATGTAAAAGTCCGGTTGATAAAATCCCTCTGGAGGTATTTGCCAACCTGGGATATGGACACTTGGTTGCAAATGGCCAAAAAGGCTATAATGGGGTTGCAATCGTGTCGAAAAATCCCTTGCAGCATGTCGGGCAGAAAGATTTTGCCAACCTTGGGCACGCGCGTCATGTAGCGGCGGCATTACCTAATGGAACTGTGATACATAATTTCTATGTGCCCGCCGGAGGCGATGTTCCAGATCGAACGGTGAACGAAAAATTTGGTCAGAAATTGGACTATCTATCACAGATGGCAGATTGGTTTCACGATGTTCCCCCGAAAAATGCAATTCTTGTTGGTGATTTAAATATTGCACCACGGCCCGATGATGTCTGGGACCATAAAAAAATGCTGAAGGTCGTCAGTCACACTCCGATTGAGGTGGACGCCTTAGCCAAAACCCGGACAGCGGGGGACTGGGTCGATGTGACCCGTGCTGATATACCCGAGGGCAAGCTTTACAGTTGGTGGAGTTATCGTGCCAAAGACTGGAATGCAGCCGATAAGGGCCGACGTTTGGATCATATTTGGGCGACAAGGGATATTGCGGGGTCTGCACATTCCAGCCGTATTTTGCGCGACGCGCGCGGCTGGGAAAAGCCGTCTGATCATGCACCCGTGTTTGCGACATTCGATCTATAAGGCAGTGACCCTTGCAACCATGCGGCCAGTGGGCCATCTAACACTCAAATGACGACAAAGGAGCCTTCGCCATGATCGAATTGGGTAATGCCCCCGCGGAAACGGATCTGATCAAGGACGTTTCGGAAGCTGATTTTATGACCGAAGTGGTCGAAATGAGCCAGACGGTCCCCGTAATTGTGGATTTCTGGGCCCCTTGGTGCGGACCCTGCAAAACACTTGGCCCGGCATTAGAGGCAGCCGTTACGGCAGCGCGGGGTGCTGTGCGGATGGCAAAGGTCAATGTAGACGAGAACCAGATGATCGCGGGCCAGTTGCGCGTGCAATCAATCCCGACTGTTTACGCATTTTTTCAAGGCCAACCTGTGGACGGTTTTCAGGGGGCGGTGCCCGGCTCTGAAATTCAGGCGTTTGTGGATCGTGTTATTGCCGCAGCAGGTGGTGATGCCAGCGGCGGGCTGGACGATGCTGTGGCTGCTGCTGAGGAAATGCTCGACGCAGGTGCTGCGGCTGATGCGGCGCAAACCTTTTCAGCTGTTCTTGGCGAGGACGGCGAACATGCAGGGGCATACGCGGGTCTGGTGCGCGCCCATATCGCTCTGGACGATCTGGATCAGGCTGAGGCCATTTTGAACGGGGCACCTGCGGCTATTGCATCATCACCAGAGTTAGAGGCCGTAGCAGCACAGCTGGAATTGGCAAAGCAGGCAGCACACAGCGGTCCTGTGGGGGAGTTGACAGCGCAGGTGGCTGCAGACCCAGAAAACCACCAGGCGCGTTTTGATCTTGCACAGGCGTTTTATGCAAATGGGGACGCGGAGGCCGCTGTTTCAGAGCTTTTGGAACTTTTTCGTCGTGATCGGGAATGGAACGACGGAGCTGCAAAAACGCAGTTGTTCACAATCTTTGACGCGTTAAAGCCTAATGATGCTGTGGTTTTGAATGGACGCCGTAAATTAAGTTCGATGATTTTTGCCTAATCAGACCAA
Source organism: Roseivivax sp. (assembly GCA_038138625.1). Lineage (GTDB taxonomy): Bacteria > Pseudomonadota > Alphaproteobacteria > Rhodobacterales > Rhodobacteraceae > JAQXDR01. The sequence continues at coordinate 16,930 of JAYQEA010000025.1, read as the reverse complement.
TTTTTCATCATGTGCTACGGTGCGGTGATTGCCGCAGCCTGACAACGGACTATCTAACACTTTATGGAACGTGAAATCCACCTACCCGACACGCTTGCAATCTTTCCTTTGCCAAGTGCCCTTATACTGCCGAGATCGCGGCTGCCTCTGCATTTTTTCGAGCCGAGGTATCTGCAGATGGTTGACGATATGCTGCGGACAGATGCGAGGATTATAGGCATGTTGCAACCGCGCAAAATGCCTGATGGGCGTGAAGGGTTGCATAGAATAGGATGCGCCGGCCGTATTACGCAGTTCTCCGAGACGGAGGACGGTCGCTACATGGTCACGCTGACCGGGGTGTCGCGTTTTCGACTGAGTGAGGAGCTGTCGGTGACAACTCCATACCGTCAGTGCACCGTCTCTTGGGACGGGTTTGACGCGGACCGGGGTGTCAGCGAAACAGACGACGGTTTGGAGAAGTCCAGTTTCATGGCGCTTTTGAAACGCTTTTTCGAAAATCAGGGGCTTTCTGCTGATACCCAATCCTTAAACGATGCCGACGATGAACTACTTATCAATTCGCTGTCCATGTTGCTGGATTTTGATCCAGAAGAAAAGCAGGCCCTGCTTGAGGCACCCTCTCTTCGGACACGGCGCGAGACCCTTGTCACTTTGATGGAAATCGCGCTGCGGGGTGGGTCTGATAAAAGAGAACAGATGCAGTGACCGACGCAGGATTTAACCGTTCGATGATAGAAGCTCTTGTGTGTCCCGTCACGCACGGGGTGCTTCACTACGACAGTGTTCGTCAAGAGCTTGT
>JAYQEA010000025.1:0-16028 GCA_038138625.1 Roseivivax sp. | reverse complement strand
CGCACCAAAGCTGCATTGGATGGTGCCAAGGTGTGTTTGTCCAGCCGCACATTGTCTTCCAGACCAGTGCGGGTGTGGCCTCCTGCTGCGATGCTCCATTCGTTTACGTGAATCTGGGCTGCGCCAATCCCGGCTGCACACCAATCCGCATCGGGCGCCAGCCGTTCAACCGTTTTTACATAGTAATCAAATACGTCCCGATCTGCTGGCATCGCATTCTTTACGCCCATCACGAATTGAACATAAAGCCGTCCAGGTATGCGGCCGTCTTTGTTCATTTTGGCGGCTTGGTGAATATGACTTAAATCAAAGGCCTCAATCTCGGGCTTAACCTCGTGCACACGCATTTCGCTTGCGAGCCAATCAATCAAATCCGGGGGGTTTTCGTATACTCGCGTCGGAAAATTATTTGAACCTACTGAGAGCGAGGCCATGTCGGGGCGTAGCGGCAGCATTCCACCGCGCGCCTGCCCGGCCCCTGACCGCCCGCCGGTGCTCAGTTGGATAACCATCCCGGGGCAATGCGTCTTTACGCCTTCGACCAACTGAGCGAAACGATCCGGATCGCTTGAGGGTGTGCCATCGTCATTACGCACATGAGCATGGCAGATGCTCGCCCCAGCTTCAAAAGCTTCATGTGTGCTTTCTATTTGTTCACCCACAGTGATCGGAACTGCTGCGTTGTCGGCCTTGGTTGGAACGGATCCTGTTATGGCCACACATATGATACAAGGTTTTGTCATGCTTGCGGTATGCCAGAATGATAGGGGCTTATTCCAGACATTTTCGCAAATAAATATTCGAGGTATATCGTCTCTATGTTTGTCGAGGGTTTCTGCGAAAAATCATGATGTTGATCCAAGGCAAACAACACAGATTAAGCGTTCTTTGGTGGGTGGGTGCTGAAACCTTCACAACGAAAAACTTGTGTGGTGCTTTGCTTCGCGATCAGTTTTTGGGGTGTCCAATCCGCGGCATAAAGTAAGAGTAGACGACGTGGTCGCGTCGATCAGAAATATAGCCAGACGCCACCCGCGCGTAATCATCCACCCTGTTGTAGCTGCCGGAGGAAGCCTTTTTGCTATTCTTTATGCAGTTAGTGTTTTTGATAACACCAAAAAATAGCTTGGAAACAGATATATAGTTTTGAAATAACGTAGGTGTTGCCAATAGGATCAAAGTGGTGCGACGAGCGTAAAATCGAAAATCGGAGGCGGGCCATCCGGATCATCGGGATTAATACTGGGCGCTGACCCTGTCGCTGCCCATTGGTCCATCTGAGCGAGTGTGAAAGTTCCATCCGAAAATGCAAAAAATTCCACGTCTTCTACATAGGTTTCTTGGTCATCCCGGATCAGAAGATAAACATCATCGTCATCCATTTCGAGTTCGTACTCGGACGTTGCATGGGCGAATATGATGCTGTCATCACCTTTTTCACCATCAATTTCGTCCTCGCCATTGCTGGCTCGAATGGTGTCGTTGCCTGCGCCGCCGTCGATCTGATCATCCCCATCGCCACCGTCAATCATATCGTTGCCGCTGCCACCGTCGATTTCATCATCGCCGTCGCCACCCAACACCGTGTCGTTGCCGTCTTTTCCATTCAGACGATCGTTCCCGTCGCGCCCCTCTAGTCTGTTGTGGCCGGTGTTTCCATTCAGACGGTTTTCCAGTTCGTTACCAACAAGAATGTAATGCGCTGTATCTTTCATCGACGCATTTTCATAGGGCTCCTGGATCAGCGAAGACGCGCTGATCCAAATCGTATCCCAGCTGTCGTCTGACGTCGGGGTCTCTAATTCAGAGGTATCCATCTCCTGCCAGCCAAGATGGGTCGCCGGGACACTGCCACTGTTTGGGTTATCGCCGTTTCCACCATCATTTCCACCGCCACCAGAGGAATCGTCATCACCGGAGCCACCGCCATTATCATCGTCCGTGGAAAGCTGGCCTGCGCCTGTCAATGCAGCATCAGGATCATCGCGAAGTTTTTGTTCCGCCGGTGAGGCAGCAATTAGATCTGATGCAGAGAAACTAGCGTCCCTGAAAGTGATTTTTTCAGTGTTTATAACCCAGGTTTGTTTATTGCTACGATCAAAATACAGCCCCCCATCTTGATCATGCGTGATATCGTATTCCGCCAACAATCCGGGCAGGATCAAGGTGTCATTTCCTAGTCCACCGTCGATCGTATCGTCACCATCAGAGCCGTAGATGGTATCGTTGCCGCCACCTGCGTGGGCAAAATCATTGCCTTCACCAGTAAAATATTCATCTCCGCCCAAACGGATTCGTCCACCACGTCCAACCTCTAAACGGGTTTCTACTTCGGCCATCATCGACCGGATAAATACGGTGTTCATTTCCGGATCGGTGGGAACGCCGTAATTTGTGCCTTCGTTAAAAAATAACTCCTTACCCGGTGCATCACGGCTGGCATCATCAGCCCGCATGATATCCACAATCACAGTATTGAACTGATCGGGGCCCCCATGAAAATTGATGTCACGGTTGGTGTCGGCGACATGGACATAATTGCCGCTTGCCGCCGTGTAGCTGGCAAATAGCACGGCATGTCGCGTGTCGAGGATTGTCAATTCTGTGAAGGAGCTGTCATAGACATCTCGGATCCAGATTGAATAACCATTGCCGCCGACACCTTTGTTGAATGCACCGTCGAAATGCAGATTGGTTAAATCTGCCTTTATACTGTCGGCAACAGTGATGCCGTGTGACATTGCATCGTGGATCTCAATATCCGAAATGTTCAGGTTTTGCGTCCCAGCTGCGAGTATCATCGAATGCTGGTATGTCTCGTGCCCGTCGCCACGATTGTAATAATGGTCGCGGTCCGCAGCGAGCGGGCCATACAGATTAAAGCCGCTGAGTGTGACGTTGTCGACGTACCAGCGCCTTTCCACATTCGTAATGTTTGGATCAAAGTCAAATGTTAACGGTGAGTCGAGCGTCACCTGATTCCCATTGATTTCGACAACTTCGGCGGCAAAGGTCCGCAGTGGAGAGTCTCGATCATACTTCCATGGTGTCCAGGCGGTGCCTCCGATTTCGCGGATCCACTCGTCGGTATTTTCCATCTCAAAATAAAGGACGTCGCCTTCATTCATCCAACCCGTGCCATTCAGCGTGACCGTGCGTTCCCCCTGAAACGCGCTGCGGGCCATCGTGTGGGTTGCAATCACGTCTGGCTTATGCAGGTCATGACCAATCTGGAAAACGGGCGATCCAATTCCGCTGTTGGTCAAGTAAATGTGCGTTTCATCGCGACCAGCGCCGGATAACGTGATGTCATGTCGGTTTAGGTAGATCGTGCGGTCGAAATAATAGTTTCCGCTTTGAAGACGCAGAATATCCCCGGAGCTTGAATTGTTAATATAGTTTTGAAGCTGCCAGGCAGTGGTTCCCAAAGGAATATCGATTACCGAGGACGCCATACTGCAACTCTTTCACTCAAATAGTCCAAGGGTCCCGATTTAGACCGCGTGGTTATTCATCTATCAAATGCAAACAAACCAACCTGATTCAGAGAGTTTCCCTGCGATTCACTCAACAATAGAGTGATTGGCGGATGAAGAGATGGCGGAATATTGACAATTCCGCGACATTCGCAGGCGCCGACCAAATTTCGATCTTGCTACCACTGGTACAATGAAAAAATTCATCCACAACTTATATTGTCTGACATCAAAATATAGCTTTACGAAGCGGGTTCGAGCATGCACCATATGTTGTGCAAGGCGATGGGTATGTACGCCTCTGTAGCGCAAAGAACTAGCGTTAGAGGATGCACTACCCCTTATCGCTAATAAAATGAGGGCAATGTCATGGCCTATCTTGAGCAGAGCTACGAAAACGACATCCATCCCATCGATATCGTCGAATCCTTAGCCAATACAAACGACTGGGATTTTGAGCGCATAGCAGAGGATCAGATCGCCATGGCAATCGAAGGCCAATGGCGCACCTATTCTTTGACGCTAGCGTGGTGTGCAGCTGATCATACGCTTCGTCTGATATGCACGTTCGAAATGGAGCCGGGCACCCAAAAACTGCCTGCCCTCTACGAGGGACTGAATGCCATAAACGAGCAAAGCTGGTGCGGTAATTTCAGTTGGTGGGCGGACAATAACCTTATGGTTTTTCGATACGGTTTGCTTCTGGCAGATGATATCACAGCCGCGCCGGAACAGATTGATCGGATGATCACGTCCGCTTTTCTGAGTTGCGAACGATACTATCCGGCTTTTCAACTCATGGTTTGGGGCGATCAAACGCCCAGGCAGGCCCTACAGGTCGCCATTGCAGAGGCCTACGGCCGCGCGTAAAACTGCCCCCTGAACAGGAGGGCAGGATATGGCACTTACAGAAATAGAAAATCGCGGCATGGTTGTGTTGGGTTGTGGTAAAATGGGTGGCGCAATGCTGTCTGGCTGGTTGGCAGGCGGTCTGCCGGCGTCGTCTGTCTATGTTATTGATCCTTTCCCTTCCGATATGGTGCTGGCTTCTGGTGTTGTTGTGAATGGGGATTTGCCTGATAACCCGGCCGTTGTCCTTGTTGCGGTTAAGCCGCAAATGATGGCGATGGCACTTCCTCAGATCAAGCGGTTTGGCGGTGGTGGAAGCCTTGTTGTGTCTGTCGCAGCTGGAACACCGATTGCAGTATATGAACAGATGTTGGGGCAGGGTACTCCGGTGGTGCGTGCCATGCCCAATACGCCCGCTGCGGTTGGGCAGGGTATCACGGCGCTTGTTGGCAATGCGTATGCTTCCTCAACTCATACAGCGCTTGCACAAGCATTATGTGCGGCAGTTGGTCAGACGGTGACCTTGGAGTCCGAAGCCCAAATGGATGCAGTCACAGGGGTCTCCGGATCTGGTCCGGCGTATGTTTTTCATATGATTGAATGCCTCGCCGCAGCGGGCGAGGCGCAGGGACTGGCACCAGATTTGGCCATGACATTGGCCAAGGCCACTGTGGCAGGGGCTGGCTCTCTGGCCATGCAGGCGGACGAGGATCCTGCACAATTGCGGCGCAACGTAACCAGTCCGAATGGGACCACCCAAGCGGGTCTTGAAATGCTTATGGATGCAAATGCAGGTTTGCCGCCGTTGATTGCCAAGACTGTGGCCGCGGCCACCAACAGATCCAAGGAACTGTCGAATGGCTGAGCTTACCTTTGATGAATTCCTCAAAGTTGATATTCGTATTGGACGGGTGGTCAAGGCGGAAGCTTTTCCCGAGGCCCGCAAGCCCGCAATCAAGATGTGGATCGACTTTGGCCCTGAAATTGGACAGCGCAAAAGTTCCGCGCAGGTGACCGTACATTATGAACCAGAAACCCTAGTCGGTCGGCAGATCATGGGAGTAGTGAATTTCCCACCCCGCCAGATCGGACCGTTTATGTCAGAGGTGCTGGTACTTGGCTTTGCAGATGACGCCGGCGCGATTGTCTTGGCTGGTGCTGATCAAGACCTGCCACTGGGCGCGCGTCTTTGCTAGGGGGTGTGTCGGCCTCGACAAATTGCTAGGCCTCGATCAAGAGATTATAGAAGTTTGAATGCTACGCGCAGACGGTTCCACGTTGCAGACAGCGCACAGCCGAATCACGTTCCGGTTTTGCAGGCCTTTAAATGATCCATCTGTCGCAACTGCGTAATTTATGGGCGTCTGGAACCCCCTTCAAACGCTTGAGAACATCGAACCTGTGGCATTTTTTTGGTCTATTGCCAGAAAATTAGACCAATATTGCTGCTAATTCCCGCGCTAAAATATTTGCATGCAAAAAAGGATCTAAAATTATTGATTTTTTATAAAATTGTCTGGCGATGATTGCGCTAACGATCCATAGCATGTGGCGTAGGGTGTGCCGGAAAATGCTTTCTCAGGGATCGAGACAATGACAAGGATCGTACTTATCGGTGCAGGCAGTTTGCAGTTTGGCCCCGGGATGTTAGGTGATATTTTTACATCCCAGGCATTGCAGGGCTGTGAAATTATGCTGCACGACATTGATACGACTGCAGCCAACCGTATGGCGAAAAGAGCCCGTGATCACATTGCCTACAACGGGTTGGATCATGTTGTGCATGTCGAACCAGATCTTGTTAAGGCGTTGGTAGGCTGTCATTTTATAGTCATTTCGATTGAGGTTGGCGATCGCTTTGCGCTTTGGGATATGGATTGGAATATTCCGCAGCAATATGGTGTGACGCAGGTTTATGGCGAAAACGGGGGGGCCGGAGGTCTTTTCCACAGCTTGCGGATCATACCGCATATCCTCGAGATCTGTGGAAAGATTATGGACCACGCGCCCAATGCAACGGTGTTCAACTACTCCAATCCCATGAGCCGGATTTGCACCACGGTTCATCGCGCCTACCCCGATCTGACATTCGTTGGAATGTGCCACGAGATCGCCTCGCTTGAGCGGCACCTGCCAACCCTTTTGAACCAGCCTCGAAGCAATATCCGGTATCGCGCTGCGGGGTTGAACCATCTGTCAGTCATGGCCCAGTGTCAGTACGTCGATAGCGGGGCTGACGCCTATCCCGACGTGCGGGCGCGTGCTGACACTTATTTTGGCAAACAGCCCGGATATTCCGAAATTCTGTCAGCCTCACGTGCGACCGGCCAATCAATTGATACCGAAGGATGGATGGACATTGACCTGGATCACATCAAAAAGGTGCGCCCGTGGTCTGATCGCCAGCTGTTCAAGGTGATCTTGGACCGGTTCGGAATGCTACCAATTACTTATGACAGCCATTTTGGCGAGTATATTCAGTGGGCACATGACTGCTCTGATCATCGTGGAATATTGGATTTCTATACGTACTATCGGCAGTACCTGGGCGCACGCACGCCCGATATCGGATCCGTCCTTCAGGAACGAGTGGTCCCTATTATAGACGCCTTGCTGAACGGTAACGCCTATGAGGAGGCAGCCGTCAACATTCCAAATGCGGGTTTCATACAGGGCTTACCCGATTGGATCGTTGTCGAGGTCCCCGCGATGATTGGTCCAGACGGGATTCGAGGCATCGCAGTGGATCTGCCTGCTGGTATCAGGGGACTGTTAAGCAACCAGATTGGCGTGCACGATCTTACGGCTGATGCCGTTCTGCACAAGTCTCGTGATCTTGTGGTGCAAGCCCTTTTGGTAGATCCAGTTGTGACTGTCAGCAAAGGTATCGATGATCTGGTAGACCATATGATTTCCGAACAGGCACCATGGTTGGATTATCTAAAATAGCGAAAGAAAAAAGCGTTTGGAACGCCACTGCAAATTTTTGAAAAATCGCGCGAAATGTCTAAGACATCGGCATGATCGTGTCTGTCAGTTTCGGGTCCGCTCCCAGCAATATTCGCCCAAGGAGGCAAGAAAATGAACGAAACATGGTGGAAGGGCGCGGTGGTCTATCAGATTTATCCACGCTCATTTCAGGACGACAATGGCGATGGCATCGGAGATCTTGCCGGTATAACCCGCCGATTGGGTCATGTGGCTGATTTAGGTGCAGATGCGATCTGGCTCTCACCTGTTTTCACCAGTCCAATGAAAGATATGGGATATGATGTATCTGACTACTGCGATATTGATCCCACCTTCGGAACACTGGATGATTTTGACGCTTTGGTGGCGCGTGCCCATACTCTGGGATTGAAGGTTATCATTGATCAGGTGATTTCGCACAGTTCCAACCAGCATCCGTTTTTCCGGCAAAGCCGTTCCAGCCGCGACAATGATAAGGCAGATTGGTATGTCTGGGCAGACGCGAAACCTGACGGTCGTCCCCCAAACAATTGGCAGTCCATTTTTGGTGGTAGCGCCTGGCAGTGGGATACAGGGCGAAAGCAATATTATTTACATAATTTCCTCAGTGAACAGCCGGACTTTAATTTCCACAATCCCGCCGTGCAGGATTACATGTTGGATGTTCTGCGGTTCTGGCTGGATCGCGGCGTCGACGGTTTTCGGCTCGATACAGTCAATTTCTATTTTCATGATGCCCGCTTGCGAGATCAGGCACCGGTCGATGAGCCGTTTTATTCGAATGCGTTTCGCCCCTATGACATGCAGCACCAGATCTATTCAAAAAACCGGCCGGAAAACCTTGATTTTCTGGAACGGTTGCGGGCTTTGACCGACATGTATGAGGCCAGAACGATGGTGGGTGAGGTCGGCGAGACGGTCAACAGTCTGTCTCTTATGGAGGCCTATACGCGCGGAACGTCACGGCTTCATATGGCGTATAGTTTCGATATGCTAAGTCCGGACTTTTCCGCCCAACACTTTCGCAGCCGGATCGAAGGCTTCTTTCAGGGTGCTCCGGATGGATGGCCCAGTTGGTCATTTTCCAATCACGATGTCATGCGCCATGTCAGCCGCTGGGAAAATCACGCCGTAGATCAGGATAGGATTGCAAAGCTCGCCATAGGAATGCTGGCCGGCTTTGAAGGAACCATCGGTCTTTATAATGGCGAAGAGCTCGGGCAGACAGATACCGAGCTTGCCTATCACGAGCTTACAGATGTGCAGGGATTGGAATTCTGGCCCAAGGACAAAGGCCGGGACGGCTGCCGGTCACCGATTGTGTGGGATGCCAGCGAGGATAACGGCGGATTTTCCTCTGCAACACCTTGGTTACCCGTCAAGCCGCCACAGTTGTCGCGGGCGGTATCACTGCAAGCTCAACAAAATGATAGTGTTTTACAGCATTACAAGTCCGTTCTGGCATACCGGCGCGCGACCCCTGAACTGCGCTCTGGCAAAACCACATTTATTGATTTGCCAGAGCCGATCCTCGGGTTTTACAGACTGCAAGAGGCGTCGGGTGTTACGTGTCTATACAACCTGTCCCCCGAACCGATCACTTTGGCAGTCGATGGTGCAGCTGACATGGATGGTCCGAGCCAATCCGCTCAGTTAAGTCAGGGTATTTTATCTTTGGGTGGAAATGGCTTTGTCTTTCTGCGGCACGGGCCCGAGGGGCCGAAGGTCAGCATTCCTTAGATGAACAAACCTTCTGGATGTAGGTGGCCTGATTTCATGTGCCTGATTCCAAGACTGGATGGTCGCAAAATAAAAGCCAGGTCCGGTGAACCTGGCTTTTATCTGTGGTCATTACAAATGCTACCCAATCACCGAGTTAAGCGTCGCAGAGGGACGCATAACGGCATCGGTCTTTCCTAAATCCGTGTTGAAATACCCGCCAAGCTCTGCCGCGGATCCGCGGTTGGCATGAAGTTCCTGAAGGATGACGTCTTCTTTTTCAACCAACTCCGTAGCGATCGGTTCAAAATGTGTGGCTAGATCTGCATCGGTAGTTTGAGCGGCCAGAGCCTCTGCCCAGTAACGCGCAAACCAGTAATGACTGTCGCGGTTGTCTGGCTGCCCAACCTTACGGCCGGGGCTTCGGCCATGGTCCAAAATACCCTGTGTGGCGGTTTCGACCGCGTCACCCAGTACGCGGGCCTTGGTATTGCTGCGCGCATCGGCCAGAAATTTCAGGCTTTCACCAAGGGCACAGAATTCACCAAGGCTGTCCCATCGCAAATGGTTTTCGCCTTGGAGCTGCTGGACGTGCTTGGGTGCGGACCCGCCGGCACCGGTTTCAAAAAGTCCGCCGCCCTGCATCAGCTTAACAATCGAAAGCATCTTGGCTGATGTTGCAAGCTCGAGAATTGGGAACAGGTCCGTCAGGTAGTCGCGCAGAACATTGCCGGTAATGGCGATTGAGTTTTCACCTTTGGTTATTGTCTCGAGCGACGCACGTGTTGCCTCGCGTGGGGCCATAATTTTGAATTTGTCGGCAACGCCACGCTCCGCGAGGATGGGTTGGACGTATTTGATCAGCTCTGCATCATGCGCACGCGACGCGTCCAGCCAGAAGATCGCTTCGCATCCTTCGGCTTTCTGGCGGTCGATTGCCAAATTTACCCAATCCTCGATGGGTGCTTTGCGGGCACTGGCTGAACGCCAGATGTCGCCTTGCTCAACGGTATGTGCATGCAGCACCGTACCGTCGTCCAGGATCATCTTAACGGTACCCGCTTCGGCGATTTCAAAAGTGGTGGGATGGCTGCCGTATTCTTCGGCTTTTTGGGCCATCAAACCAATGTTCTGAACTGTTCCGGCAGTGGCCGGGTTCAATTTACCGTTGGATTTGAAAAATGCGATAGCTTCATCGTAGACTGGTGCGTAGCTGTTGTCGGGGATCAGGCAAACCGTATCGGCCTCGGTACCATCAGGGCCCCAACCTTTGCCGCCGGCACGAATGAGTGCAGGCATTGATGCGTCAATAATTACATCAGAAGGCACGTGAAGGTTGGTAATGCCCCGATCACTATCGACCATATACATCGGCGGACGATCTGCTGTGGTGGCTTCAATAGCTGCCATAATCGCGGCATTGTCTTTGACACGTGCCAGCAAATCACCCAGCCCGGAATTTGGGTTCACCCCAAGTTCGCCCATCTCTGTCCCATACGCGTCAAAGACCGGAGCAAGCCATGCCTTGACCGCGTGACCAAAAATGATGGGGTCGCTGACCTTCATCATTGTCGCCTTCATATGCAGCGAAAAAAGCACGCCTTCGGCTTTGGTTTTTTCAATTTCTGCGGCAAGAAATGAATCGAGCGCATGCCCACTCATAAACGTGGCATCAACGACCGTGCCGGCGGGGTAGGTAAGCCCGTCCTTGAGCACGGTTTGTCCGCTGTCGGTTTCCAGCACAATTTTTGCACCGGTGTCCCGTGCGAGCGTCGCCGAGGTTTCATTTGAGAAAAAATCATTGCCTGTCATAGATGCAACGCGCGTTTTACTGTCTGCCGACCAGTCCCCCATGCGGTGGGGGTTGTCTTGGGCGAATTTTTTTACGGCTCTTGCTGCACGGCGATCGCTGTTGCCTTCGCGCAGGACCGGGTTCACAGCTGATCCCTTGATGGTATCGTAGCGCGCACGCACGTTTTTTTCTGCCTCGGACCGTGGATTTTCGGGGTAATCGGGAATGTCGTAACCCTGCGCTTGTAGTTCTTTAATGGCACCGACCAGCTGTGGCACAGACGCAGAGATATTCGGCAGCTTAATCACATTGGCGTGCGGTGTTTTCACCAACTTTCCCAGATCAGCCAGATCGTCGGGTTGGCGCTGCGCCTCGGTAAGACCCTCGGGAAACGTGGCTATGATTCTTCCAGCTAGGGAAATGTCTTTTGTTCCGATGGTGACATCGGCAGCGCGGGCAAAGGCTGACACGATCGGAAGCAATGATGCCGAGGCAAGCTGCGGCGCTTCGTCAACCTTGGTGTAGATGATATCTGGGGTGTTGGTATCAGGCATGATTTTTCAATCTCAATTTCGGTCTACGATGGTATACACTAGCAAAGTCTGCGGCGCCACCGTCAGCTTGCGTGTTTGGAAAACAAGTCGCACGCACAGTTACAATTTGTTTTAAATAGAAAAAACCGAATATAGTCCCGTTAAGTACTCTGAAATCCGGCCCTGCGACACATTGCTCAGCCTTGTGTATCTGAGTCCGTGTGCGGTGGTCCGTGGTCGCAACGCTTCGTCTGGCAGAAGACGCGACACCGGCGGGAGGACTGTCCTCAGGGGCATTGCATTTACAAATATGTGCCATGATACGTAAGAACGTCGGCGTTTCCTTTTTAGATGGCAGGTCTACACTGGCACTCCACCATGTTCGTGTAGGGTTTGCAGCACCAAAGACGATGACACGCGTTCAATCTTCAAATCGGAAAACCGTTCTAGAAACGTGTCATTGTAATCGTTGAAGTCCAAGGTGGAGCGAAATCGTGCCGTAATGATAAAGTCGTACTCGCCGGTAGCAATATAGCACGACATTACTCTGGGTTCTGACAGGATACGATCATTGACTTGCTTGGCCAAGGGTTCTCCATTAGCGAATAATCGCACCATGAAGATACCCTTGACAGCATAGCCCAACGCATCGCTATCCAGAATGGCGCGACGGCTTTGTATATACCCGCGTGATTCCAGGGTTTTGATGCGCCGATGACAACTCGTGACTGAAAGTTCGACTTTCTGGCTTATTCGGCCAAGCGATTGAGAGCAGTCCTCTTGCAAGGCCCGCAGTATGGCGCGATCCGTTTTGTGCATCGTGACCCCCCACCAATTCCCCACGGTTCGCATGGTAATGCTTTGTGAGAGGAGGTTAAAGGAAAATAATTTCGCTTATTTACAGATGTTTAGATTAATTTGAATCCACTGCAACTCGAAAAAATTCTAAGTTTAATTCTGACGTAAATCACAGCCCTTCAGACAAGACCGTTCTTTACAACCTCAGCCCCCACCCAGCAGACTTTGAAAGCGTCCAGCCCGGTTCCGGTGTTGTCCTATTTTGCCACGCTATCGCCGCCATTTGTGCAGAGTCCTTGAAAAACGAGGGAAGCGAACAAATCGAATGGCCCACCAACAGGTCTTCGTCAATGATACGTTCCCTTTACAGAGCATCGTAACGACCCCGGTTACGCATGTCTTGATTCAATTGAAACATGGGCGAAATGTTGGTTCAGGGTCAAGTGGAAGACAACCGTTGGGCCGGGTCGTTGGGTTTCATTTTCCACGTTTCGGGCGCCAAGCATTCTAGTGTGTCTGAACAGGCAAACGGATCGTTCATGTTCTTGTTTTCGTCTGGCAAATCGTGCGCATGCGGGGTCTTGACCTTTTTACACTTGGCCGGTGCGATCTGCCGAGATCATAATCAGCGACTTGACCGCCGCGAACGCGCTCGTTCCTACCGCCCTGAAGGCCTATCCCGAACAGAATCAGAGCTTTTTCTGGTTCACTCACAAAATCTTGGTGACCATGACAAGGCAGTCCCTTTATGGGGACATAGAGATCAAAGATATTATCAATTCGGACACGACGATCTGGTGTCGTGGAGCTCGGCGAATTTAAGTGGTCTCTTCGGTCTTTGCGACTTTAACCCATGCGACAATTGCGTCGACTGTGCCTGGCAAATGGGTTTCTAACCCCTGTGCAAAGGTGGCAAATTCCGCGACACCTCCTCGCCCGACAGCGATCAGCACGGGTACGTCTTGGAGAATGGCTTCTCCGATGACAGCCCGAAACCCGCCACCTTCTGCTTCGGTTTTGCCGAACTTGTTCAGAATCAACAAGTCTGGCTTATTTTCCAGATCTTCCGCAACCTGACCCGCAGCGCGCGTCAATTCCTGAACATCCAACCGGCATCCTTTGGCAGCGGGACCCAAATCCTGACTGATGCGAATGACTTCGCCTGTACTCAGGATTTCGAGCTCCATATGGAGCCGTCCGTCCGAGGATGCTGCACCTTGATGTCCCAAGGCGCCGGCAATCCGCAAACCATTGCGGCGCAAGGCGAGGGCCACGGATTTCATTAAATGCTCCGTGCCGCCAGACGGATCGATGGTGACATAGCCCAGCATGATGGCATCCCTTGTCATTACGACGTCATCCATAGATGATAGTGCTGTTTTGCAAAAGTGACCATCGCGCACATGCGGTGCTGAGGATGCACATGCCTGATCTGCCAATCCTTCCTGATCCCAAAAATCCGCGCCTCACGAGGGGTGTGACCGGACGTGACCAAACAGGGGCGGAAATCACACTGCCCGTCGTCGAAGAGCGTCCGCTGACAATCTACCTAAACAGTCAGGACATCGTGACAGCCATGACAATTGGGGACCATCCACAGTTTCTGGCAGTTGGTTTTTTGCGAAATCAGGGCATGCTAAAATCGGGTGACCAGATCACAGGCATTGATCACGACGAGGATCTGGACGTGGTTGTTGTCCGCACAGCGCGTGAAACACGTTATGAGGACAAGCTGCGCAAGAAAACCCGGACCAGCGGTTGCGCTGTAGGCACCGTTTTTGGGGATATGATGGAAGGCATCGAAGACATTACCTTGCCGGATTCTCCTGTGCGGACCAGTTGGTTGTACAGCCTTGCGCATCAGATCAATCGTATGCCGTCGCTCTATCTTGAGGCGGGGGCAATCCACGGCACGGTGCTGTGCAAAGGTGAAGAGCCTCTGGTCTACATGGAGGACGTTGGTCGTCATAATGCAGTAGACAAAATTGCTGGGTATATGTGGCTAAACCACGTCAGTGCTGCGGATAAGGTGCTTTATACAACCGGACGTCTGACATCAGAGATGGTGATTAAGTGTGCGCAAATGGGAATTCCTGTGCTGGCATCACGATCGGGCTTTACGGCGTGGGGGGTCGAGATCGCACGACAGGTCGGACTGACCCTAATTGGACGAATGCGCGGCCAGAGATTTGTGTGTTTGTCCGGAGAACACCGTCTCATTCGGGACGCGGATCCACAGCGCCAAGCCAGCGAAGACCGCAACCACCGGCGCAAGGGGGCAGAGGCATAAACCAATGCAGGGTTTGAATTTGATCAGGACGCATCAGATTGGCACGCTTTGGTGCAGGACATTTTGGCGGGTTAGACTGGATTATGCGTGTTGTGAAAAGCTGATAACACTGTTTTTGTCACCGTTCATGTCGATGTGTGTGGTGGTGGGTCGCTTGCTTGGCGCCTTTCCGGGGAATTTCTGTGCCTGTCCAATAGGTGCGCGATGATCTGCCCTCCCGCTGTGATTTTGGCCGGAGGCCGTGCCACTCGCATGGGGGGAGGCGACAAGGGCCGCAAGTTGCTGGCCGGCCGATCATTGATAGATCATGTGTTGGATCGGTTGCGCCCTCAGGTCGGACAGATTGTTTTGAATGCCAATGGCGACCCTGCGCGGTTCAGTGATCTTGGACTTCCCGTAGTACCTGATAGCCTTCCAGATTATCCAGGTCCGCTTGCTGGTGTGTTGGCAGGAATGGACTGGGCGGCGTTGCAAGGCGCAGACCGTATTGTCAGCGTTGCCGCCGATACACCGTTCTTTCCAACTGACCTGGTGGCGCAGTTACACGCGGCGGCTGCTGACCTGCCCTTGGCACTGGCTGCGACGCGGGACCCGGACGGCAAAGTTTGGAGGCAGCCAACCTTTGGCCTATGGCCGGTGGCTCTGCGTCATGATCTGCGCGCAGCGCTACAGGATGGATTGCGTAAGGTCGTGATGTGGACAGATCGTCACGGGGCGGGGCGGGCGGTGTTCACCGGTGTGCCTTTTGATCCGTTTTTCAACGTCAATACACCGGCCGACCTCGTCCGTGCCGAGGTGCTACTGTGAAGGTGTTTGGCGTTACAGGCTGGAAAAATGCCGGTAAGACTGGCCTTATGGAACGGCTGGTCTCTGAATTCATCCGCAGGGGTGTGACGGTATCCACTGTCAAACATGCTCACCACACAACGGATGTGGATCAGCCTGGCCGGGACAGCCACCGTCACCGTTCTGCGGGCGCGACCGAAGTCTTATTGGCCTCACCTCATAGATGGGCCCTTATGCACGAGCTGCGGGATACGCCCGAACCGCCGCTTGCTGATCTGCTCTCTCGTTTGTCGCCCGTCGATCTGGTTTTGATTGAGGGGTATAAGAATGATCCCCATCCAAAGGTCGAAGTCTGGCGGGAGGCAACTGCCAAGCCACCGATTGCACAGACCAACGACACCATCCAGCTGATTGCATCCGATGGACCGGGCCCGCGCGACACCACTTTGCCAGTGATTGATCTGAACGATACGGTGGCTTTAGCTGACGCTATCGCTGTGCGGATTGGCCTGAATAAAAGGGTGAGTTCGCAGGGTGTGTTTGATCGGGTGATCATGGTGGATTGGTCGTCATCGTCGAAACTTACTCCCGCAAAACCCTCAAAGGATTCCATATGGATCGCCGAGATTGATGCCCATGGTGCGGCCTGCACCTATCACCGTGGTCGGCGTCATGCGATGACCTTTGTGATGGATCGGATCAGCGATGCCCGTGCCAGCCAGCAACGGATTCTTGTGGGTTTCGATTTTGCATTTGGCTATCCCAAGGGGTTTGCCGAGGCATGGACCGGATCGCCGGACCCGTTTGGCGTTTGG
>JAYQEA010000024.1:16450-41120 GCA_038138625.1 Roseivivax sp. | reverse complement strand
TAAACCAGAACTCAGTCCAACTATCATAAAACACAAAATAATCCCAAAAAGACGGTTCCTGCGGTTTATCGCGATCATTTAACTCCTTTGGACTTGCCAGTGTTGTAGAGTAGGCAAACGCAGAATTAGCAGCCCAAGCACAGCACCAAGGTAAATGAGTGGTTCCAGCTGAAATCCCTTGGCTAACATCACAAAATGCAGCCCACCCAGAAGTGCCACAACGTAAGTCAGCCTGTGGACAAGCTTCCATGTCCGATTTAACCGACGAACCGACCAATTATTGGATGTAACGGCTAACGGCACCATCAGTAAAAATGCGGCCATACCTACCGTGATATATGGACGTTTGACTATATCTGCCCAAATTTGTGAAAGAATACCAACATCCAGTACTAGCCACACCAAAAGATGAAAAAGAACATAGCTGAATGCAATCAACCCGATTGCGCGGCGGTATTTGAAAAGACTTACACGTGTCCAGTGACGCAAGGGCGTAATCGCCAATCCTAGGATCAGCATCTGCAATGCAAATTCACCAAGGTTGCGTTCCAAAACGTTGATAGGCTCAGGGCCTGATGATCCCGTGATTCCTGCCCACAAAAACAAAGCGCCCGGAATCACGCCTGCAACATAAACTGACCAGACAGGTATATATCGCTGGAAACCATTAATTTTGCGAGCAAGATCCATCTTAAAACGACTCGCTGAGATCCATGCCTTCGTATAATTCTGCCACTTCGTCATAGCCATTAAACATCAGCGTTGGTTGACGGCGTTGAAACAGGCCTCCGCCGATTCGGCGCTCCGTCGCCTGACTCCATCTTGGATGATCAACCTCCGGGTTTACGTTAGAATAAAACCCGTATTCGCGTGCATTCGCCTGATTCCAGGACGCCTTCGGCTCTTTATCGGTCAATGTGATTCTGACAACAGACTTGATCGACTTGAAGCCATATTTCCATGGAACCACCAGCCGTAACGGTGCCCCATTCTGTCCCAAAAGTGGTTTGTCATAAATGCCCGATGCCATCAGTGTTAGCGGATGGAGCGCTTCGTCTATCCGCAATCCTTCAACATATGGCCATTCAAGCACTGGATAGCGCAGACCGGGCATTTCGTTCGGACGCAGAGCCGTTTCAAAACCGACATATTCAGCACCTTCCTGCACACCGACCATATCAAGCAGATCTGCCAGCTCAAACCCATTCCAAGGAACCACCATCGACCAAGCTTCTACGCACCGAAAACGGTAGATACGTTTTTCTATCGTCATTTCCGACAGGATTTGATCCAGGCTGTACGTCCCCGGACGGTCTACCAGTCCATCAATTTCAATCGACCAAGGCGATGTCGTCAATTGATGTGCGTATTTTGCAGGATCTCCCTTACCAGTTCCAAACTCGTAGAAGTTACAATAGCTTGTGATATCGTCATAATCGTTTGGAGTTAGTTCTTCCTGGGCCACCGCAGGTGATGCGAGGCCACCTGCGACCGCTCCGGCCGCCAAACCAGTCATTATTTGACGACGGTTTAAATAAAGATGTTCCGGTGTGACGTCTTTGTTCGTTAAATCGTTTGTCCAGCGTTGTGCCATTCTGTCCTCCACGCACTAGTCTACAGTGATGTAGGTGTCACCAGTGGGGTCTCCAAAGAAAAATCTTTCACGATATGCTACTGTTTTCTTCACAAAAACGTCAGTTTTTTAAAATGCCAACACAAAAAGGGCTTCGGTTGGAGGAAACCGAAGCCCTGAAAACTATCGACGGTTACGCCGGACAAATGTCTTGAAGCATTAACTCGCATAACCACCGCGCGATCAAATAAGACAGGCTAAGCTGGGAAGCGCAAAGCCTGACCCTTTAATTTACGGCTTGTGCCTCAACAACATCTGATTTGGACAGTGGTGCTGAGAGAATTTCTATGCGACGCGGCTTGAGTGCCTCTGGAACTTCTCTCACAAGATCAATGTGTAGCATACCGTCCGAATGACTTGCGCCGTTTACTCTGACGTGATCCGCGAGATGAAATCGCCTATCAAACGCTCGGGTCGCGATACCACGGTGCAGGTAACTGCGGTGAGACACTTCTGGGCTTTTCCGCGCGCTTACTATCAATGCGCTTTCTTTCACCTCAACAGAGAGTTCGTCAGCCGCAAAACCTGCCACAGCGATCGAAATACGATACGCATCATCAGCGGTTTTTACTATATTGTATGGTGGGTAAGATGGCTGTTCTATGTCTTTTGACAATACACGATCCATCAGGTCGGCGAGTTGATCAAAGCCGACAGAGGCCCGATAAAGTGGGGCCAAATCAAAACGTTGCATAGGTTATCCTCTACTGAGCGATTCCGTTTAACTTATCACCCTCCCCTTTGGGACAAGTGATACGAGCCCCGCTACCGGCGACCCGTGATAGTCAAATGGTGAGCAGTGTTTTCGATTTCAAGGGGTTTTTTTGTATTGGTCGAACAACATGGCCAATTCATCCTGCACTGCGGCGCCAAGAGATATCTCACGCCCATCGCTTCGACCTTTTGCTGCAACAACCGAAACTATTTGAGCACCATCCTCTGTCATCCGCAGGATAGGCGCGCCAGAATGACCGTGATCGACAAGACATGACGTCACCAGAACTCCTGTATGCCGCGTTATGGCCTGACAGGATTGCGGCGAAACTGCTTTCCCCGAGATGAAGGTTGGGACCCTGAGACTCTCTCCAACACGAGCGCGTTTTGCAAACCCCAACGTTGAGACGGTACCCCGAGGAATCGGTGCAGACAACTTTAGTAATGCAAGATCCCTGCGCAATTTATCCGCGCTTCCGTTGTTGGCGGATTGATAATGCGGGTGCACAATCGCGCGCATAACTGTTCGATAGGCGCGGTGATCTTCCCCTTGCCAGCCAACACCAAAACTCAACCGCTCTACCTTTAATAGCTGTCCGGTTCTCAGATCGAAAACGCAATGCGCCGCCGTGAGCACTAAATCCGGTGCAATCAATGATCCCGTACAGCTTGGACTACCATCAACTGTGATCCGACCAACCGCCTCCAAAGGGGCAGCTTGGGCAACGCCAAAACCCAAATATAAAAAGACAAAGACAAAAAAACTACGCATATGGGGGTGATAAGAAGTGATTCTGCCGTTTGAACGACTGATTTGCGGCAAATCTGGGAATAGAAGTGGCGATATGTTGAAACTGTTACAAGAATTAGGCAGCGCACAAATCACGCCTATGTGTCCCGCAAGCACTATGGATCAGGTGAAAACATGACCCAGTTTCTAACGCTTTTTACTATGCTTGACCTGGCCGCCGTCACAATATTGCTGATCGCATGGGTCAGTATAACAAGGCTTATTGAGCACCCCCCCAAGCGACGACCGTCTACTTCAGTTCTCATGGCTGCCTATAGACGCGAATGGATGCGACAGATGATTTTCCGTGATCCGCGTATACTTGATGCGCAAATGGCTGGAATTTTACGTCAAGGTACTGCCTTTTTTGCGTCCGCCAGCATGATTTCGATTGGTGGCGGGTTTGCTCTGATTGGGAACACCGATGTGTTGCAAGGATTAGCCCAGGATCTGACCTTGGACGGTGACCCTGTTGTCGTATGGGAGACAAAAATAATTCTAATGCTCGGCTTCGCCACCAATGCCTTTTTGAAATTTGTATGGGCTCACAGACTATTTGGATACTTTGCCGTCATTTTGGCGTCTGTCCCAGTCACCCATGACGACCCACGCGCCCTTGCAAGGGCAACAACCGCTGGTGAAATCTCTGTTGCAGCAGCAAGAAGCTACAATAGGGGTCTGCGATCCGTCTACTTTGGAATAGCTGCTGCTGCGTGGTTGGCCGGTGCTTCAGCTCTTATCATTGCAACAATTTTCACACTCGGTGTTATTGCGAGGCGTGAATTTGCTTCACATTCTCGAACTGTACTTTTGAATGAGGCTGATGGTGTAAGCCATGCCATTTCTTAAATTGACTGCCTAGTTTGTAAAAACCGACCTTTTACAATGCCATGGACGTCAAACCAATTATGAATGACCATGGGTAGCCTTTCAGGATTCATGCATGTCTGTGATTACATCGCATAGGCGGTTTACGAAATGTCTGCACACTTATCGTGTGTCACATTCAGCGGCGCCCCTCTTTCAGCCACGCCACCAGTATGAGACTACTCGCAAAAAGGAGAACCAGCCATGCAGGCAACAACGGTAAACGCCGTATATCTGCAGTTTCAAAGGACTTCCTTGGCGTGATCCCCAACCAGTCACGACCCGCGGCAGGACGACCCAACGAGATTGTTCGAATGTTTGGAACGCCATCAGCGATTCGTACGGTACCACCATTCTGCTTTTCAACCACAGGGGATAGAATTTTGGCTGTAGAAATGGTGGCTTCGAACTCTTTTGGCGCTGACGGGCCCAAACCCACAACGGCCTCCAGATCCCCCTCTGATAATCGATAGAGCCCTATGTCGTTGCCATCAAAGATTGCCTCAAATCGCCCCGGGGCCATTTGTGTTAGCTCCACTTCAACCTTGGATCCATCTGGCCGTGTAACCAAAACATCGCCAATGGTACTCTTCAGACTTCTGCGGATTATGCGGAATGATTGACCTGTGGGTTCTGCTAACAAAGCCTCTTCTTCCAATTCCGGCTCTTTCATCATCCAGTGAGCCAAGCGACGTAACAAATCCAATTGTGGTCCGCCTCCCTGATAACCCCGTGACCAAAGCCACGCATGATCAGACGCCAAAAGCGCAACGCGGCCCTGACCCACTCTGTTTAAAATCAATAAAGGTGTGTCATCTACGCCGGTCATGACCACATCACCCTTCAACGAGTCCACCTCAATTTGTCTCATCCAGGATCCCCAGGTTTCCGCACCCTGCAACCCCGACGTTACCGGATGGCGGGCACCCAGCTCTGTCACCACCGGACGATAGGGTTGTTCCATCACCCTCGTTGTTGGACGGGCCGGAAGAACCTGTGCCAACGGCGATCGGTAGATACTGTCAGCGCTTGCAAAATCAGGACCAGCCGCAACAAGAACAGCACCCCCCTGTCGAACATATTTTGATATATTATCAAGGTACACCGACGGCAAAATCCCACGTCTTTGGTACCGATCAAAGATAATCAAATCAAAGTCGTCTATTTTTTCAAGAAACAATTCCCGAGTAGGAAAAGCGATAAGAGACAATTCCGTCACAGGTACACCGTCCTGTTTGCCAGGAGGTCTGAGAATGGTGAAATGCACGAGGTCTACTGAACTGTCTGATTTCAGCAGATTTCGCCATGTTCTGCCCCCCGGATGGGGCTCACCCGATACCAACAGGACACGCAATCTGTCCCGCACACCATTGATCTGAACGAGCGCAACATTGTTGCGGTGGGTCAATTCTCCTTCCATCTCTGGCACTGAGAATTGCAAAACATTCAGCCCCGCGTGTGGAAGTATCAGTGGCAGTTCTATGTCTTTACCAATCGGCATGCGAAAACGTTGTGGCGATTGTCCATCTACTGAAATGTCCAGCTCTGTGACTGTCTCGGACGGCGCAGCGCCATCGTCTTCGACCCTTAGTGTCAAAGTGACCGGTTCTCCAAGGATGGCAAAAGCAGGTGCGTTCCGGACAATCAGGCGGCGGTCCCAATCAGTCTCTTTTCCCGAAAGCAACACATGCACGGGTGCCGCCAGTTCCAGAGCAAGGTCTTTGTCATGAACCTGACCGTCGGTCAGAACAAAAACGCCTGCAATACGGTCGCGGGGCTCTTCTGCAAGCGCATCGCTGATCGCGCTCATGACCTGTGATCCCAAATTGTCTTTTCCGTCAGGAATTCTCACCCGACGCACTTCGGTCTCGCCCTGTGCGATAATGCGGTTTTCCAAAGTGTCCGCCGCCTGCTGCGTCCTGAATTCACGATCATCCAGCTTTTGACTGGCTGTTTCATCGATGGCCATGATGACTATGTCAGTCAAAGGTACGCGATCTTCCTGTTGGATCGCTGGTTGGACCAAAGCAACGACCAACACGATCCCCGCCAGACCACGTAAACTCCAGCCCGCCAGTCGCCGCCAGATTGCCAGCCCGCAAGACACCAAGGCAAGAGATCCAAGCGCTATGATCGCAGGCCATGGAAGAAGTGGATCAAAAAAAATCGTACTCATCATTGGCCAAGCCTGTCCAACAAAGCAGGCACATGCACCTGATCTGATTTATAGTTACCAGTCAGAACGTGCATCAGAAGATTCACGCCAAACCGAAGCGCAATTTCACGTTGACGTTCCCCGGAAAACCCCTGCCCGATTGGGTAAATAGGCATCCCGTTGGAATCCAGTGCCCACGCCGATGCCCAGTCGTTGCCGCCAATCACCACCGGCGTCACATTGTCATTCAAGTTCCTAAATGGCATGTCTTCGGACAGTTCTGCATCGGCGGGTGCGGCCTCAACCCAAACATCCCGGCTCCGATAACGACCGGGAAAATCCTGCAAAAGGTAAAACGCACGTGTCAGAACATGGTCAGTCGGGACCGGTTCAAGCGCCGGGATGTCCAAAGGCGCCGCGAGTTCACGCAATTTTCGACCGTTGGCGGAGCCCCCACCAAAGCGTGCGACATCCGCATCGCGGGTATCAAACAAAATCAATCCGCCAGACCTCAGATACACATTTAACGCCGCATATGCTGTATCCGACGGAATAGGCTGCCCTGGCGATATCGGCCAGTAAAGAATTGGAAAAAATGCCAACTCATCCCGTTCCAAGTCCACACCAACCGGTTCGCCCGGTTCAATAGAAGTTCTGAAAAATAATGTCTCTGAAAGACCGCTTAACCCTTGTCGCGCGATCGTATCTATTCTTGGATCACCGGTCAGGACATGCGCAAGACGCACCTCTGACGCGATGCTCGCATGATCCTGAGCTCGCAACATCCCAGATGGTTGCACCATGATCAGCAAGGCGAAAGTCGCCGTAATCAGACGACCACCAAGCGCGAGCGTCGCCACTATATCACAGGCAAGAATAACCAAGGTCACTGCAAGAAAGTATCCAGAAAGCGGCCGTTCCGATCTCTCCACCAGCATCTGAACATTCGTTCCAACGGGCCAAACTGCCGGTGAGATCATGCTATCGTGATCCAATACGTTTCTAACGAAGCTAAGCTGATCAGTATCATATATCCCGGGTGGCAACATTGGACCCGAAGGATCACCCAGCAAGGCCTCGCCAGGCACGCCTGCCAGCTGTCCAGCATCCTGCAATCGCCCGAAGCCATCCAGGCTTTGTCGGACCTGCCACGTCGTACCAGCCAGAGCTTGCTGTTTTTGCTGGCTGCTTTGTCCGGAAACTGCCAAGCGTTCTAACATTTGCGCAAACAGGCCCGACAATGGCAATGTAGACCATTCCGCATTGGCTGTAATATGAAACAAGACAACCTGTCCTTCACCCAATGGCTTGCGTGTCACCAATGGGGTGCCATCTGATAGTTGTGCTATCACGCGCTCGGCAAGATTGGGATCGGGTTGGGCCATGACCTGCGATGACACCCTCATGTCCTGTGGTATCTGCAATCCAGCAAAAGGGCTATCTTTGGGAAAATCAGCCATAGACTTGGGTGATCCCCAGCTCATCGCGCCTCCAACGGTTCTTCCTCCGACACGTAAACGCACTGGCATCAGGCTGTCTTCTACTTCGCGCGACACATTGCTGGCCGCAAGTCTGGGCCCGGCAAACCGCACAAGAGTTCCCCCCGCCTCAACCCATTGTTCCAAACCTTCCCGTTCAGCTGGTGTTAAGACCGCGACATCAGCAAGGATAACTGCGTCCGGGTTGGCCAAAAGGCTTTCTGTGAGCGGTGAAAAAAGCAACTGTGCCTCGGGCCCCAACGCTTTTTCGAGATAATGCAAAGGCGTCAACAGTTCGAGACCCTCTCGATTGCCACTGCCACCAATCAACGCAATTTCACGAAGTCGCAGTGTGTCGCCGGTCAATGTGACGGCGCCTGCGCTTTTTACATTGCGAATATCCACACGGGTGATCCGACCACGCAGTTCCGCGGGCAAAACAATACGACCTTCCGATTTTAAGGCGTCTACGCCAAACATTAATGGAACTGTTTCAAATACAACTGCATTGCCGGCGGGATCTGTACCATGGATCACCGCATCAAATTTCTGCTGTGAGCCCAGTGATGACCTAAGGCCCGAAATTACCAGCGCACCATTATCGGTCTGAACGGGCAACAAACCTAACGCCTGTTGCATTGATTGAATGATTTGTACGGCGCCGCGTGATTTTAGGTAATCAAGTGTCTCTACTCGACCCGACCATTCCAAGCCATCCGAAAACCAGACTGTATCAAAATCTACTGTCGGGACCATGTCTTGAATGCGGTCCAGTTGCGGCCCCCAAGATGCAGGAGCCAAACCAACGAGAGCCGGCTTCAAACGGGCAGCGGACACAAACGAAACAGGCTGTGGGTCGCTCATCAACAGTATCGCAACCGGGCGAGCCTGTCTGCCAGCGTCCATCAATTTTCTCTCGACCGCTGCGATCCTTCGGGACCAATCTGGCGCTGATGCCCAACTTGCATCCATCACGATCAAGAGGGGCTTAGACGTATTTGTCTTTGTGGCCTGTTCGGGATTTAAAACAGGTCCGGACATGGCAACAATCAATGCCACGATAGCAATCATGCGTAATAGCAACAACCACCATGGTGTTTTGTCTGTTTCTTGCGTCTTATCTGACAACCCACGCATGAGTGCGACACCCGGGAAAAGCCGCCGGACAGGCGCAGGTGGCACTGCCCTCAGAAGGATCCAAAGAACAGGAACACCAATCAGCGCAAGCAAAAGACCCGGAGACGTGAACCCCAAAAAACCAAGAACCGTCACCTTTTGTGTCCTTCAATAGCTTGATACATCCAAAGCAAAGCAGACAGCGCAGAGTTATCGGTGCGATGATGGCAAAAGTGCCAACCGACCCGTCGCGCCAGCTGCGAAAGCGCGTCGCGCCGCTCTGCTAGTCTATCAAGGTAGCGGTCGCGTAAATCACTGGCTTTTTGTGTCTCATGCTTCATGGAGCCAAACACGCTTTGAAATATCGTTCGGCCACGGAACGGAAAATCTTCTTCGGCAGGGTCAAGAACCTGCATCAGAACGCCTTTGATCCCTTTGTTTGCCGCATCGCAAACGGACGTCTGCAAAATATCCATTGGCGCAAGAAAGTCAGACAGGAATATCACACGGCTATACGCTGGTAGGACCTTTATGTCAGGCACATCAAATTCCGAGTCCACATCCAGCGCAAGGGCCTCTGCCAAAGCCTGCCGTTGCAAGGGGCTTCGACGTGGCGGTAAACTTTTATGCGCCAGTCCAACGCGTTCACCAGATCGAAGCATCACGATGCCCGCCGCCAAACCCAAAACCCGCGATCTTTGTGCTTTGGTCGGAAGCGATTTTTGAGACGCAAATCGCAGCGTCGCAGAGGAATCAACCCAAATCCCAACACTTTGAGCAAGTTGCAGTTCACGCTGTCGGATATACGTTTGATCACCCCGTGCTGAACGACGCCAATCTATATCGCGCAAAGGGTCTCCTGCTATCTGCGGCCGGTACTGCCAGAAGTCATCACCCTGCCCTGCCCGTCTGCGTCCGTGAACTCCAGAAAGAACAGTAGATGCCAAATTTTCCGCCGAGACCAATAGGTCAGGGAGATTGGCAGCCTGTTGATCCGCTTCAATTTGGAAAGTGTCTGCTGTGTTCACGCGGCGACATCCGCAGCTAACCGGTCAGTTGCGACCTCTTGTATCAAAGATTCAATATTCTCTCCGTTTGCACGTGCAGAAAATTTCAACGCCATCCGATGGACAAGAACCGCCGGGGCTAGTGACATCACATCCTGTGGTGACGGCGCCAGACGGCCGTTCAATAATGCGCGCGCCCGAACCATTAACATCAATGCCTGCGCTGCACGGGGGCCTGGACCCCACTCAACCACTTGTCTGACGCGGTCAGATGCTGTTGCGTCGTCTGGTCGAAATGCACGAACCAAATCCAGAATCATATCCAGAATTTTATCCCCAACAGGCATTCTCCTTAACAAGATTTGAGCTGCAAGCAGACTATCGGCATCGAAAACTCTTGACGCCTCTTGTTCGTGTGAACCCGTAGTTGCCACGAGAATGTTTCTTTCTGTGGTGCGATCAGGATACGAGATACCAACCTGCACCAAAAACCGGTCCAGCTGCGCTTCTGGTAGAGGATATGTCCCTTCTTGTTCTATCGGGTTTTGCGTTGCAAGCACATGAAACGGCGACACCAAGGGTTTGTCTTCGCCAGCAATTGTGACCTGCCGTTCTTGCATCGCTTGCAAAAGTGCTGATTGTGTACGCGGGCTCGCTCTATTTATTTCATCGGCCATTAAAAGTTGGCAAAAGATCGGGCCATGTATGAACTTGAACGCTCGAGATCCATCCTTACCAGTCTCTAAAACTTCCGAGCCCAGTATATCTGCCGGCATCAAATCTGGTGTAAACTGAATACGTTTTCCATCAAGGCCCATAACCGTGGACAAGGTTTCGACCAATCGCGTTTTCCCCAAACCAGGAAGCCCAACGAGAAGGGCATGCCCACCAGAAAGCAATGCGCCCAAAACAAGCTCAACCACTCTTTCCTGCCCGATAAAACGACTGGTGACAGCTGCTCGCGCGTCGCGTAGTTTTTCTTCTAATGCTTCAATCTCTTCGATCAGAGTGGCGACCTCGGCCATGACAGGCGCTCCTTGCAGATTAAATGACTTGGGTAATGAGTGTATCTCGCGACCCGGAAATGGCAAAACATATGACATCCAACGTTCCCCAAAAACCGTCCGCAGAAGGCATAGCGGCCTCTGCCCGCGCAGCGCAAAAAGGCAAGAACTTGCCACCTGTTCATTTATGGAACCCACCGTTTTGTGGTAATCTGGATATTCGAATAGCATCGGATGGCACCTGGTTTTATTTAGGTACGCCAATAGGCCGTTTCGAATTGGTGAAACTGTTTTCCTCGATACTTAGACGCGATGGAGACAGTTATTTCCTTGTAACTCCAGTCGAAAAAGTAGGTATCATAGTTGACGATGCGCCCTTTGTTGCACAGGATTTTTCGGTAAAACAAAGCAGCCATAACCAATCCTTGTGCTTTGAAACCAATGTCGGTGATCTGACAACCGCTGCTAAGGAATACCCAATCCGTGTCGAACGCGACAAGTATACTGGCGAACCACGCCCTTATGTTCTGGTTCGCCGTAACCTCGAAGCGTTAATTGACAGAAAAAGCTTTTATCGACTTGTAGACCTATGCGTCCACCACAACACCGGCAATGAGGATTGGTTTGGTATTTGGTCTTCTGGTGAATTCTTCCCGATAATACCATCAAAAGAGCTTGATATTTAGACCGATCCTTTTGAGGCTGTCACGGTTTGGTACCACTTCTTAAGTGACATTCACTTTGAAAAAGATGATTGAAAATCGGACTGAAATAGATGGGCGACGTGTAACCAGACGCTGTACGTGTCGGGCTAACCAGTGGGCCAACGCGCATTGAGATGCTGAAGACATGACGGAGGAGGTCTTAGACCCTGCCGATGTGCAAAGTAAGCAGTTTGTAATGGCAGAATGACCGTACATGACTTCCGATCCCGCGATGACCCCGCTCCAAACAAAATCTTTGTTAACATTTAGACAGGTCGCAGAGAGGATCAGCACCGCAGATTATGCCCTTTCCGTTCTGGATTGCCTGCCAAGGCAGGATGGCTTCAAACTGATTTTTTTTCAGTTGTACTAAGTTTCGTCTTATGGGTCTCGGAATTCGTGTTTGTGCCAATCACAATCGAAAAAAATGGGGGCACTAGGCCCCCAAATACTGCTCGCGGCTATTGCGCCTGCTTGATCCTTAGCCAGTCCCACCGAACAGAAACGCCGGGGTCCTGAGAGACGCAAAGATATTATCAACCACACAGAAACTATTCTGTTTGATTTGACTCTACCCCAGCGCCACCAGCCTAAATTGGCAGTAGGCCGGTTACACAAGGACTATAGGCGAATCATACCGAATCGGTCAACATATTGTGATTCGTTTATTTCTCTTCATTGTCCGTTCTCAGCGAGAACCCGCCCAGCCAGATAGAGTGATCCACATATCAGTACGCGAGCATCCGCGTCACGAGCGGTAATTGCATCCAATGCATCTTTCACATTGTCAGCAATAAAAGTGCTGTGAAATCCGGCTGCTTCGGCTGCTGATCGTGTTTGGGTTTCCGTCAGCGTATTTGGCTCTCTGGGAATAGAAACCGCTGTTAAACTATTGGCCTGACTGGCAATGGGCCGAAGATATCCTTGCACGTCTTTTGTATTGAGCATTCCGCACACGACATGCGTAGCCCTTTTGGGTAAATGCGACAGATGCGTTGCTATGGCTTGCCCGGCATCCGGATTGTGCCCGCCATCAAGCCAAATCTCTGCTGCTGGAAAATTATGTACAAGATTTCCTGATCGTAATCGCTGCAAGCGCGCTGGCCAAACTGCATCAGACATTGCGCCTTCAAAAGCGGTTTCGCCCAACTCAAAATGCCTAAGCGCTGCCACAGCGGCACCGGCATTCATGAATTGATGTGCTCCTGGCAATACTGGCGCCGGCAAGTCCAGCAACCCATAATCATCTTGGAAGGCAAGCCGACCGTGTTCTCTTGTAACCTGCCAATGTTGTCCGTGTGCTAAAAGTGGTGCACCCAATCGAGCTGCGCGAGCCTCGATGACGTCCAAAGCCTCGTCTTTCTGAGGCCCTACCACGCAAGTCACCTTGGACTTGATAATACCGGCTTTTTCACTGGCGATTTCCGCCAAGGTATTTCCTAGGAACTGTTGGTGGTCCAATGAGACTGGCGTGATAATTGTCAAAGCCGGATTTGCGACCACGTTTGTCGCATCAAGACGACCACCTAAACCCACCTCTAGCAAGCACACGTCCGCCGGAACCCGAGAAAACGCGAGGAGCGCGGCACAAGTTGTGATCTCAAAGAAAGTGATCTGGCGTCCACCGTTGACACCATAACATTCATCCAAAAGCTCTGACAGCTCAGGCTCAGAAATTAAATCTCCCGCCAAGCGGATGCGTTCGTGAAATTTAACAAGATGAGGCGATGTAAATGCATGAACGCGCTTTCCGGCTGCTTCGAACCCCGCACGCAGCATCGCCTGCGTACTACCTTTACCATTGGTTCCAGCTATATGAACAACAGGCGGTAATTTGTCTTGCGGATTTCCAAGCAAATCAAGCAAGCGCCACACCCTTTCGAGGGTCAAATCCATCAGTTTGGGATGCAGAGACATCATCCGCGTTAAAATCACATCGGAAGTATCTTTCATTTCTTATTTATCAATCCGCTTAAGATTTAGCAGGCGCCGCTAGATCGCCCTTTACCGGAGGCGTACGCCCCATAAGCATACACAACAAATGGGCCAGCTCTTCTTTCAAAGCGCGGCGGTCTGTTACCCGATCCAGCATTCCATGTTCCAGTAGATATTCAGCCCGTTGAAAACCTTCGGGCAGTTTTTCACGGATGGTTTGCTCTATCACCCTTGGCCCCGCAAAACATATCAATGCTTGTGGTTCTGCTATCTGAATATCCCCCAGCATAGCATAGGACGCTGTGACCCCGCCCGTTGTGGGATGCGTCAACACTACGACATAAGGCAGCCCTGCCTCTCGCAGCATCTGAATGGCAACTGTGGTTCGAGGCATTTGCATCAAACTTAGGATACCTTCTTGCATACGAGCGCCGCCTGCGGCCGAAAAAACTACCAAAGGACGTCCTAATTCTACCGCACGTTCAGCGGCTGCAACAAAGGCGTTTCCAACAAACATCCCCATCGAACCGCCCATGAAACTAAAGTCTTGTGCGGCTGCAACAATCGGAGTCCTATAGATGTCGCCTTCCGCTACCAGCATGGCTTCAGACTCACCTGTGTTTTTCTGCGCGGCTTTCATTCGGTCGGGGTAACGTTTTTGATCTCTGAACTTCAGTGGATCTTCGAGTGGTTGAGGCACTTTAACCTCGGTGAAAATCCCACCATCAAACAACGTCAAAAACCGGTCTCTGGGAGAGATCGCCATATGATGTCCGCATTGGCTGCAAACATTCAGGTTATCCCGCAACTCTCGATGAAAGAGCATGGTTCCACATCCATCACAACTGCTCCACAGATTGTCAGGAGTCTCTCGACGAGAAAAAATCGAATTTATGCGGGGACGAACGTAGTTGGTGATCCAATTCATGGCGGTGCTTTCGATCAATGGGCCCAATTCCACCTAAGCCCAGAATTTAATAATTGCAATGAAGAGGCACAGGATTCACTTCAAAAGAGGCTGGGTGCTTGTGCCGGAGTCTTTGCTTTTGTAGGACGGTACAG
Source organism: Roseivivax sp. (assembly GCA_038138625.1). Lineage (GTDB taxonomy): Bacteria > Pseudomonadota > Alphaproteobacteria > Rhodobacterales > Rhodobacteraceae > JAQXDR01. The sequence goes on along the minus strand of JAYQEA010000024.1, from coordinate 26,655 downwards.
AAGCTAGCAAGGACGGCAAGCTCGCCGGGAGGATCTCATGCTCAAACGTCGCTTTGACAAGAACAAACTGCCTAGTCGCCATGTTACCGAGGGGCCCGCGCGGGCGCCGCATCGGTCATACTACTATGCCATGGGAATGACAGAGGAAGAAATCCATCAACCATTAGTTGGTGTGGCAACCTGCTGGAACGAGGCTGCACCGTGCAATATCGCTCTGAATCGCCAGGCACAATCTGTGAAAATGGGCGTGAAAGAAGCGATGGGTACGCCCCGGGAATTTACGACCATCACAGTCACTGATGGTATAGCGATGGGCCACGAAGGCATGCGGTCTTCTTTGGCATCACGTGAAGCTATTGCCGACACTGTGGAGCTGACAATGCGCGGTCATTGTTATGACGCACTAGTAGGGTTGGCCGGATGCGACAAATCATTGCCAGGGATGATGATGGCAATGGTGCGTCTGAACGTGCCATCTGTATTCATTTACGGTGGATCAATTATGCCCGGCCGGTTCAACGGACAAGATGTGACCGTGCAAGACGTTTTCGAGGCTGTTGGGCGACATCAAGCAGGACAAAATTCCGACGAAGAGCTGACTGCACTGGAAAAAGTGGCATGTCCATCTGCTGGTGCATGCGGTGGACAGTTCACCGCTAATACAATGGCCTGTGTATCTGAAGCTATCGGTCTTGCATTGCTCAACAGTTCAGGTGCGCCAGCGCCATACGAAAGCCGAGATGCTTATGGAACGGCTTCTGGCCAAGCTGTCATGAACCTTTTGGAAAAAAATATTCGGGCGCGGGATGTCGTCACGTTAAAAAGTCTGGAAAACGCTGCCAGAGTGGTCGCGTGCACAGGCGGATCAACCAATGCGGGGCTTCATTTGCCAGCGATTGCACACGAAGCGGGTTTGAAATTCTATCTTGAAGATGTATGCGATATTTTTCGCGATACACCGTATTTTGTCGATCTCAAGCCTGGCGGGCAATTTGTCGCCAAAGACTTGTACGAGGTAGGCGGTGTCCCTGTCGTAATGAAAGAATTACGTAAGGCCGGCTTGATGCACGAAGACTGCATGACTGCATCCGGTCTTAGCATGGGCGAAGAGCTCGATTTGATCGAGCGCGAGGCAGACGGTCGTGTGATCTATCCAATAGAAACACCGATTACGCAAACCGGTGGCGTTCTGGGCCTTAAAGGAAACCTGGCACCCGAAGGCGCCATTGTTAAAGTCGCTGGAATGAGCGACGAAGAACAGGTCTTTACTGGCCCTGCCCGCGTATTTGAATGTGAAGAAGACGCTTTTGAAGCGGTCAAACAACGTTCTTACAAAGAAGGTGAAGTTCTTGTCATTCGCAACGAAGGCCCAGCAAGCGGGCCCGGCATGCGTGAGATGCTCGCAACAACAGCCGCTTTATCTGGTCAGGGTATGGGCAAGAAAGTGGCGTTGATCACTGACGGTCGTTTTTCAGGGGCTACGCGAGGTTTTTGTGTCGGTCACGTCGGACCCGAGTCGGCCAAATGTGGTCCAATAGCTCTTTTGCAAAATGGCGACGTTATTACAATCAACGCGATAAATGGTGAGATCAGTGTTGATCTGACAGAACAGGAACTTGAAGACCGTAAATCCAAATGGGCGGGCCCGCGCGAAACAATCTACGCCTCCGGCGCCCTTTGGAAATACTCACAACTTGTTGGAGCGACGTATAAAGGAGCCGTCACACATCCGGGTGGTGGATCAGAAAAACACGTCTACGCAGACCTTTGATAAATAGAGCCCTATTTATCTGTTACCCGCTGGTGTTCATGGCATTAGCGGGTTGCTCCCTCACAATTGGTTCGGGTTCAAAATCTGATCTTAAGACACAAGTAGCTTTGGTTAACGCAGCGTTACAACTAACTGCTCCAAAGGGTTATTGTTTTGACGGTTCTCCACGGCGTGGAGGGACCCATGTCGTGATAGCGTCATGTCAAATTTTAAGTAAAGGACAAACCGGTCATACCGTCCCACCGGCGATTTTAACGGTATCCGTTGGGTCTATTGACCCAGATTTTACTGTCCCATCACCACAAGAAATTGCGAAGATTACAAACGCACCGTTGCTATTTTCACGACAGGACGCAGACACCAGCTACGCGCATTTGGGCGAGGGAGGCGATCGTCGTTTGAACACAACGGATTCTAAACACTGGCGAGCTTATAGTCACGTTGGCAACTATCCTGTGCTGCTTACGTTATATGCGCCGAAAAACGGTGCTCTAGCGGAACGAGGTGGGACTGCTTTGCTGGTCGAAACCAGAGCTGGATTGCGTGTATCTCCGCAAAATTAAATGTTTAATAATAACTGCGAGGTTATATAACCGTGTGATCCACTGCTAAAATAAATGATCAAGAGTTTTTCAAAATTTCTTTCAGCCCGAAAATACGCAACCAATTCACGATGTGGATATCGTTGGCAACCAAAACTGTATAGCACAACAGTAGCCGCGCAAATTTCCCTCGACAGTCCGTATTTTTTGTCTGATACGGCCACTCTCTTTCATGATGGAGCGACAAGTGAAATCCAACTAGTGCACCATGATCATCTTAAAGCGAACTCTACACCCTTGCACATAAAAACGTCAAATTTTTTGGGATCTTTTATTTCACTAGTGATTGACCTCCCTACGTCCATAATATCACCAATTAATAATAATATAATAATAGACGCACATGTCATCAGTTCAAATCAAACAAGTGCTTTTCTAAGAATAAACCAGCAAGTTGGTGAAAATGTTTGGAGGGTTGAAAAAGAATTTATTATACACGATCAACTACAGCATGCAATTTTCGATTTAAGAAATGCTCCTAATTTAAGCGGAAAATTTTGGATTGATTTTATACTAATCCCCCAGAAAGACGTTAATTTTTGGGTTCATAGCGTCTCTATTGGAACATGTCTTCGACCTATATTTTAAATCAGTCGTTTACATTACTTCTACAATTTTCTGAAAAATTACAATTTATAAACAATACTCATGTAACAAGGCGCTACTTGAACGTTTGTGGAGGACAGAGTGTTCCCATTATTTATATTTACCAAACTTCCTACCGTACTCTTTTTCCAAGTTTCTATCGATTTTAGTAAGTATATATATGTTTAAAAAGGCTATTGATTTTTTCAAAACCTTGGGTTGGCTCTCGCCAAATACCCTTATTTCATTACTCAATCATCTATTGATATTTGCAAATTTAAAGTTAGCTTCTTTTTATCGTATTTTATATAAAAAAGTTAATTATTAATGCCAAATTTTACTCTTGATAACTTAAAATCTGCTGGTTCATTTGGTATAGCATTTGCCCTAATGGCTGTTATTGTAATGATGATTTTACCAATTCCTGCATGGGTTTTGGATGTTGGTCTAGCTATTTCTTTTGCTCTTTCAATACTAATATTTACGCTTGCCCTTTTTGCTGAAAAACCGTTAGATTTTTCCGCTTTTCCAACAGTTTTATTAGCTTCTCTGATGCTGCGTTTATCTTTGAATGTATCGTCCACAAAATTAATTATAGGAGATGGTCATACTGGAACTAATGCCGCAGGCAGTGTTATTCAGAGCTTTGCTAATTTTGTGATGGGAGGCAATCTTTTATTAGGTTTAGTTGTATTTGGCGTATTACTTATTGTTAATTTTTCTGTTATCACAAAAGGGGCAACACGAATGGCCGAAGTCGGTGCTCGTTTTGCCTTAGACGGTATGCCAGGTAAACAGTTAGCTATCGATAGTGATCTTGCTGCTGGGGCCATAACTCACGAACAGGCAAAACAGAGGCGAGAAACCGAACAACAGGAAACTACATTTTTCGGTTCTTTAGACGGTGCGTCAAAGTTTGTTCGCGGAGATGCAATTGCTGGGCTTTTAATAACACTACTTAATCTGCTGGTTGGTTTGACTATGGGCGTATTTATCCATGACATGCCTATCACTTCCGCCTTTGAAACCTATGCTATTTTAACTGTGGGCGATGGCCTAGTCAGCCAAATACCCGCTGTCGTCATTTCTTTTGCTTCTGCTTTATTATTAGCGCGCGGGGGTACTAAGGGATCACTGGACACTGCTATGGTATCGCAATTATCCAGTGACCCCCGCGCACTTGCAGCAGTCAGTGGGCTCATGGGATTGTTCGCATTAGTACCCGGACTACCTTTTATACCTTTTATTGCTGGTTCCATAGGGCTCGGGGGACTAGCTTTTAAAAATTATCAAAAACAAAAACCAGACACGGCGGACATCATATCGGAGCCACTAGAAGACGTCGTCACACGATCTTTGGGAGATACACTGGATCTTGACGATATACACATCGAGTTTTCCGAAGATCTGGTTGGAATGGTACTAGATCCAGCAACTGGTCTCGATTCCCGTATAACAAACATGCGACGGCATATAGCTCAAAAGTTTGGATTTATTATGCCTGAAATCCGATTAACCAATAACAGTGGGTTAGAGGTTGGAAATTATATTATTTATATTCACGGTGTTGAGGCTGGAACAGGAATACTTAAACCCGATATGATGCTTACTCTCCTGCCAGACGTAAAAGAAGGGATTCCTAACGGGCATGATGTTTCTGAACCTGTTTATGGCGCACCTGCCCGTTGGATTAATCATCGCGATCAGGAAAAAGCAGCACTTCGTGGAGCTGCCGTAATTGCACCAACAGAAGTTCTTGCAACGCACTTATTAGAAATCATAAAAAACAACTTTCAGCGCCTGTTAACGCTCAAGGCGTTAAGACGTATTCTTGATGAAATGACAATGCTATCAAATGAAGAACGTGCAGAGGCCAATCGCAGGCTCCTAACCGAGTTAATTCCTGACAAAGTACCCATGGATTTACTGCATGCCGTATTGAGGCTTTTGCTTGCAGAGCGTGTATCAATCCGAAATATGCCCGTCATTTTAGAAACAATCGCCGAAATGCGCGGTACAACTTCCCTTCCAGAAAGTATTTGTGAGCTTGTCAGACAGCGTCTTGGTGCACAGCTGATTTCAGAAATCAAACGTCCCAACGGAACGGTGCCGCTTATACAACTAGCGCCCGGGTGGGAAGACGTATTCACTAATTTTCATGTTGAAGGGGATCGGTCTGGCTATGATGTAGCATTACCGCCAGATTTATTTGATAAACTGACAACCGGTTTAACTACTCAGATAGCAGAAAACTCAGAAAAAGGGACTCAGGCTGCTATTATTACTTCAGCAAAGCGCCGGCGTTTTATAAAAACACTTCTGGCGGTTAAGGGTATTAACAACCCTGTTCTTTCATTTGAAGAGTTAGGCTATGAGGCACGGCCTGCTTTGGTTGGTGTAGTTCCCGTATGAGCGATCACATTCTATTAATGCAGATAATCGAGGAAGGTTTATGGTCCTCATTTGTTGTATTCTTGAGAGTAGGCGCATTTATAGCGTTCATGCCAGGTATTGGAGAGCAATCAATACCTATAAGATTTAGATTGTTGTTTGGAATAATTATAAGTATACCAATATTACCATTGGTGAATGATATTCCATTGCCAACTTTATATAATATATTTTTGCTTACTCTGACAGAGCCATTAATTGGTCTTTTACTGGGTATTGGATTACGTCTTTTTGTTTTAGCCATACAAACAGCAGGTTCTATTGCTGCCCAATCAACATCATTAGCGCAGTTATCTGCTGGTGTTTTTTCAGATCCCATGCCTGCAATTGGCCAACTACTGACTATGGCCGCAATCACAATATTTTTTGTCCTAGATTTACATGTGCATGCATTTTCATTAATATTAGGTTCCTACTCCTTCTTACAAATCGGTATATTTCCTAATGCAAACCAATTAATTATTTGGGGCGTAAACCAGATATCGCAATGCTTCTCTTTAGCATTTCAACTCTCAGCTCCATTTATGTTATTATCTTTAATCTACAACATAACCCTAGGCGCAATAAACCGTGCAATGCCACAATTGATGGTAGTTTTCGTTGGTGCTCCATTTATCACCTGGAGTACACTATTCATTTTTATGGTGATAAGCGCAGCTATATTATCAGTTTGGGCAACAAAAATTTCAATTTTTATTAACTGGCCTTTTGGTAATTTTTCATGAGTAGTCAAGCGCAAGATAATGAAAAATCTCATGATCCTACTGAAAAGAAAATTCTTGATGCTCGAAAAAGAGGTGAAATTGTTCGGTCAAATGATGTAACTACAGCTGCTTCTTATATGGGTTATTGGATTGGATTCACTTTATTTGGAACAACGTGGATATACAGTATAGGAAATAATTTACTACTTTTTTTTGATCGCCCTGTAGAAATTTCTCAGATTATTATCAGCTCTTCCTCGCAGGCTGTATTACTATTATTTCTTCATACGCTAGCCCCTCCACTTGCGGCTTGGTTCATCTTACCAGCAGCATTTATTTTATTATCTTTATTTTCTCAAAGAGGAATTGTATTTACATCCAACAAAATTTTTCCTAAATTTTCACGTATATCTATTATTTCAAATATTAAAAATAAATTCGGTCAAAGTGGTCTTTTTGAATTTTTTAAAAGTTTTCTGAAACTCTCTTTATATTGCCTAGTTTTGGGACTTTTTATTTATGTAAACCTTAATATTATTATTGGTATTATTTATCTTTCTCCTAGTCAAATAACTACTATCATCATGAGTCTATCTCTTGATTTGTTATTATTAATTGCTTCTATTTCTATTGGCTTAGCTTTTATTGACTATCTTTGGCAATATTTTGATTTTATGCGTAAAAATCGTATGTCACATAAAGAATTACAAGATGAGCAAAAAGAAGCAGAAGGAGACCCACATTTTAAAGCACAAAGACGTAGACGCGCACAAGAAATTGCGACTAATAGAATGTTATTAGATGTTCCACATGCAGATGTCATTATTGTCAACCCAACCCATTACGCGGTTGCTTTAAAATGGGACAGTTCACAATCTGCGGCTCCGATATGTATTGCTAAGGGAAAAGACGAAATAGCTCGTATTATCCGTGAAAAGGCCTATGAATTTAATATTCCGATCTGCTCTGATCCCCCTACAGCACGAGCTATTTTTGCAACAATAGATATTGGTAAAGAAATCCATCAAGACTTGTATGGGCCTGTTGCAATTGCAATAAGATTTGCAAGAGATACACGTTCTAAAAATAAGTTTTTTTCATGACCTCAATAGATGCAATATACCAAATTACACGAATCACTTTGCTTGATGAAGAAAAAAAATCTTATAGACTAAAGCAAGAGCAAGAAAGCTTACAACATCAAATTGATCATATTGATTCCCTTGCAGCCAATGCTTTCCACTTACTATCTGAAGATTTTTCCAGGCAAGTTTTAAGAGCTGACGCGCTTTGGAAACGGCATCTTGCACAAAAAAGATCTATTTTAGTAACAGAATTGGCATCAATTAGAGCTCGACAAGAAATCCAACATTTTAGGCTTGCTGAGGCTTTTTTGCAAAATGAAGCTATAGAGGGCCTAGTTACAAAAGAAAACGAAAATGCTAATCGTAGACGGAATCTTAAAAAGCTTAATTCTTCTTATGACCAAATTTTAGCAACTGCGTTGTCAAAACATAGAGGATGGAACTAGCGGCGTCTTACTAAATAAATATAATATGCACCGTTTCCACCATGCTTATAATGCGCTTCTGATGTTTGCAATATCACAGAAGCTACAGGTTGTTGTTTTAGCCAAAGTGGTACTTGTCTTCTCAATATACCCCTACGTAAAGGTGCTGAATTATATGGATCATATCGGTCGCCTTTTCCTGTTATAATCAATACCAATCTATGACCTTTTTCGTATGAGCTCAAAATAAATTGAATCAATGCTGGATGAGCTTGGTCCAGTGTCATACCATGTAAATCTAGGCGTGCTTCTGGGCCCAATTTGCCTTTTTTCATACGCATATAAGCTTTTTGCTCCATACGAACCAAGTTATCATTTTTTTCACCGTTTAAGGTCTGAAATGACGAAACTGTTGTCTTTACAGATTGCTTTTGTCCTACCTGAAAAGGTGAAAGAACAAATTTAGGCATAGGCGTTGTTTTTGTTTCCTTGTTAGCGGCTTCTTTAGGGCTATTCTCTTGCACTTTATGAAGTGGTATTGTGTTCTTCGTTACCTGCTTCCAAAGGTCTTTTTCTTCAGAATTTAACTGTCTTCCCTTTGTCATTTGACCGATTCCGGTATCTTACCGTATGCATATTGAACCGGCCAAAACACAATCATTCTTCCCCCGTCTCGCATTCTTCCAGCAGTTAGACCTGCCACTTGTCCGGTTCCCATAAACAGGTCAGCACGCTGAGCGCCCTTTATCGCAGATCCGGTATCTTGAGCAATCATCAAGCGTTGGAGAGGTTCTAAGCCTCCCTTTTCCAGCCAAACAGGTGCCCCAAGTGTTACAAAGTTTGGATCTACCGCAATTGAACGGCCTCGGGTTATTGAGCGATTCATTGCTCCTAGTGGTCCCATATGTGCTGGTACATGACTTACCTCTTGGAAAAACACATAGCTTTCGTTGTGGTTCAACAAAGCTTGACCTTGTTCGGAATTTCTATGCACCCAACTTTTTATGACCTGTGCTGATACTTGGTGTTCTTGATAAATACCACGTCGCACCAATTCTTGACCTACGGAACGATATGGATATCCATTAGAACCAGCGTATCCGACACGGATATAGTTGCCACTTGGCAATTTTATCCGCCCCGACCCTTGCACTTGCAAAAAAAATAACTCAACCGGATCATCAACCCAAGCGATCTCCAAACCCCTACCTCGTAATTTGCCTGCCGCTATTTGGGCACGGGTCAGCTGTCTGCCAGAATTGGTGGTACTAGGGGGGAGTTTGTACACAGGGTATTTGTAACGCTCTGAATAGGTCAACGATCCCTGTAACTGGGGCTCAAAATATCCTGTGAACAAGGGTTCTGCACCGTCTTCAATCAAAACTGGCTGAAAAAAAAGTTCAAAAAACGCTCGGGCATCTTGGGCGTCAAAAGCAGCTGCACAAATGGACGACCAGGCGTCATCTTTAATTAACGGGCAGGTTTTTCGGAAAACATCGAGAGCTGCCCCATGATCATCTTCCTCCCACCCCGACAAATCAGTATAATCTACGATGCTATGACGGATCATTTTTGCGGCACCTTGCGATGTCATTAAAACCACCAACAATAGAAGTGCCACAAACCTTAAAATCATTCGCCGATGGCAACTAAGTGCCAATTGGGGTCATCGGCTCCCATCTGACGCGAATATGTCCAAACATCCTTTTGGCGTTTTATTTGTGTTTCGCTACCTTCAATGACATCGCCATCTGAGTTGCGCACAACATAGGTTAGCTCGCCCGTGTAACGCACAGTAACTTCCCCAACGCCCGTCTTTTGATCAAACGTTGCAGAGGATAGCGTCAGTTCTCGCACCCCTATAAATTCGGCCTCAACCGTAAGTCCCTGTTCTGTGCGAGCTGAAATGACGTCGTCAAAGTTCGCAGCTATTTCGTCAGACAGAAATACTCGGATATCATCCAAATCACCACGCTCAAATCCCATCAGGATCATCTCATATGCTCCACGAGCCCCTGACAAAAAGTCTGACACACCAAAACCTGGTTCTGCACGCTTCATTAGACTTAGTGCTTCAAACGTTTCACTTCCCGCTGGGACGTGATCAAGAATATCCCTATCCGGACCTCCTTCAATAACCTCAAAATCTGGCCTTTTTTGTGATGACACAGCCACAGTGGGTTGTCTTGGCTCTTCATGGCCGTCTCTTGTGCCTAAAACGTTGCGTAATCTAAGGATTAGAAAGATCGCGATACCGGCCAAAACCAGCAGTTGAATAATTGGGTTGTTCATATCGGCCCCTTTACGTGCCCTTCATAGCATTTTACGGCGTTGGGTACTATGTAGGGAAGGGTAAGGGGCAAGTCCACAAGCCCCAGACGTAAAAGGAGTCCATTTGATGTGGGTATTTTTGGCGTTTTTGGCTATCCCGTTAATCGAAATAGCCTTGTTTTTGCAAGTTGGTGCCGTAATTGGAACGTGGTGGACACTTGGGACAGTGGTAGCAACCGCTTTTTTGGGGAGCTTCCTCGTTCGTAGTCAAGGGGTGACTGCGCTATCAAATGTCCGGCATAGCTTTTCTA
>JAYQEA010000024.1:13912-16350 GCA_038138625.1 Roseivivax sp. | reverse complement strand
AGGTCTGGTTGGACAAAGCGTTGACAAGGCATTGAGACGGACAGGCCAGTCTGATAAGGCGTTTGTGAAAATTTCTGACCGGAGAATGGTATTATGGCTGAAAATGAAAATGGCGCTGCAACCACAGCGCCTCAGGCGCCACAAATCAAGATGAACGTACTGGCTCAATTTGTGCGTGATATGTCATTTGAAAACATACTTGCTCAAAAAGGCAGCAGCGGTGAGGTGCAGCCTGATGTTCAGGTGACAGTTAACCTTGATGCAAAGAAACGGTCGACCGAAGGTCAGTACGAAGTTGTTATGAAACTCAAGGTAGACAGCAAGTCAAAAGCCTCTGGTGATCAGTTGTTTCTGATGGAAATGGATTACGCGGGAGTTTTTAATATTGGTGGTGTTCCGGAGGAGCAACTTCATCCATTTTTGTTAATCGAATGCCCGCGCATGCTGTTTCCGTTCGTACGACGCATCGTATCCGATGTAACCCGGGATGGTGGATTCCCGCCGCTTAATCTGGAAACAATCGATTTTCTGGCGTTGTACCGGAATGAGCTTGCCAAACGTCAGGCATCCTCTCAGCAAGCCGCAGCAGATAATTCAGCCTCTTGATCGGCTACTTTGCCCACAGGGCGTTTTCTCCAAGCTTTTCGACAAAGGCGGCATGAGCCGCCTTTTCTTTTTCTGTCAGGCGCGTTGGCAATGATCTCTGCCGTCGACTTGGTCGCCATTCGGACCCATCAGAAATTACGCGTTCAGACGCTGTTTGAGCTAGCGTCAATCCGGGTTGTTTGCCACCGATCAACTCAAGGTACACTTCGGCCAAGATCTCACTATCGAGAAGGGCGCCATGTAAGGTTCGGGACGAATTGTCTATTCCAAATCTACGGCAAAGTGCATCTAGTGATGACGGACTTCCCGGAAATTTCTGCCGCGCCATTGCCAAAGTATCGATCGCTTGATCCCAGGGTAGCAATGGTTTTCGTAACCAACCTAACTCCGCATTTAAAAACTTCATATCGAAGGCTGCGTTATGAATTACCAATTTGGCTGTTCCTACAAAATTTAAAAAGCTATTCGCTACTTTTGCAAAAACCGGTTTATCACTTAAAAATTGATCGCTTAACCCATGTATTTTGTATGCCTCTTCAGGCATAGAGCGTTCTGGGTTAATATACTGGTGATACGTTCGGCCTGTAGGAACATGGTTGAAAAGTTCGACACAGCCAATCTCAACAATGCGATCGCCTGTCGATGGATCCAACCCTGTCGTTTCTGTATCCATAACGATTTCACGCATTATCAGCCCTTATCTCTAATACAATCTTTTCAACTTGCTCTTGAGTGTGTGACAGCGTGTCTGTTTTTATTTGATAATCTGATCGAGCACATTTTTCTTCATTTGGTATCTGTTTTTGTAATACATGCTCAAACTGTTCTTTGGTCATTGTAGAGCGTGCCAACACGCGACGAATTTGTATGTCTGTATCGATAAATACGCACGCTACTGCGTCCATCTCTCTGTCTGCCCCAGTCTCAAATAGTAAAGGTATATCAAATACCTGTATATCGGTAGACGTTTTAACGACAAATTCAGCACGGTCTAGTTGTACTAAGGGGTGAACGATCTCTTCTAGTTGACGCAAGGCAGCGGCGTCTTTTTGAATGAGTACTCTTAATTTATGGCGGGCAACCTGGCCGTTCTCGATCACGTCTGGGAAGGCATCTCGAAGCAGCGGCACTGCAGCGCCACCGGGCGAGTATAATCTGTGTACTGCCGCATCTGCATCCCAGACAGCGCAACCTTGTTCGAGAAAAAATCGAGCCGTTGTCGTTTTACCCATTCCAATAGAGCCCGTAAGCCCAAGGCGAAAACTCATCGTAACATTGCTTCTCTAACAGCAGGCGTTACGTCGGGACGAAAGCCGAACCATCGTTCGAAACCGGGCACTGCTTGGTGTAAAAGCATTCCTAACCCATCTACTACCCGACATCCCTGTGCTCTTGCTGAGGCCAAAAATCGTGTTTCTAGAGGTGCGTATACCAAATCATTTACCACTGTACCTGGTCTCAGGCCGTCAAGCGGGACACGCATCTCTGGTTTTCCTGTCATACCCAAAGAGGTTGTGTTTATCACTGTAGTGGCATCGTCTAATACGTTACCGGCTTGAACCCAATCCACTATTTTTATTCGTTTACCAAAATCTTCCCGCATCTTTTCTGCTCGAACCCGCGTGCGGTTGGTCAATCGGATCTCTGGCACACCTGCATCCAGTAACGTTACAACAACTGCACGTGATGCTCCGCCTGCGCCTAACACTACCGCAGGCCCACCCCGCGGATCCCAATCCGGAACGGATTGCCGGATGTTCTGTAAAAACCCATACCCGTCTGTATTATCTGCGTGAATTTTACCATCACGGCGGAAATTAAGTGTGTTGGCT
>JAYQEA010000024.1:12225-13792 GCA_038138625.1 Roseivivax sp. | reverse complement strand
GTCCGTAACCGAATCAGCCAAGGCAAGTGCCTTTTCTTTGAATGGCACTGTTATGTTCAATCCCACAAACCCAATGGTAGGTAAAAAATTTAAAGTTTCCTGTAATTTGTCTGGGGTTACCTCTATTGGAACATAATGTCCGGGCACACGCATTTGCCTTAACCAATAACCGTGCAAACGTGGCGATTTTGAATGAGCAATGGGGTTTCCCACCACTCCGGCTAATGGGATCTTTGGCACTGTCATCCGTCAATTTCTCCTCTCTGTGAGAGATAAGACAGAAGCTCAAGTAGCGGCAAGCCCAATACAACGAAAAAGTCTCCCTCTATCCGCGAAAACAAGCGCGCACCTTCCTCTTCTATTTTATAGGCACCGACAGAATCCCGGATACTGTCCCAATTACGACCGACGTATTGAGTTATGTATTTTTCCGAAAGAGTCCGCATTGAAAGACGCACGTGGCCAGTATGACGCCACACAGGCTGCCCGACTTGGTAGAGGACTGCAGCAGAGAAAAGACTGTGCGTCTTTCCAGACAAATCGCGGAGATTTTGTATCGCGTCGTCTGGAGAGGATGGTTTGGAAAAGACCCGTGCGTCTTTTGCTAGGATTTGATCGCAACCGAGTACCAGTGCTTCTGGATGTTTTGATGAAATTTTGCGTGCTTTCGCCTCAGCCAACATGTCGGCCATATCTCGGGGTGTTATATTCTGTGAAGACATGGCATTTTTCATGGTATCTTCATCTATACGCGCTGCACTTACTTCAATTGAAATCCCTGCATTTTCCAATAATTTTCGACGTACTTGAGAGGCTGATGCCAAAATTAATGGGCTCGGCATGTTCATAATCCTTAAGATAACACTGTGGACAAATCCATGGACAGTGTACGGGGAACTAGAGCCATAATTATCAAAGTGTATAATTGCGACATACTTGATGAGAACAAACCATGTTTATACCTCTGTGGAAAGGATAACCCAAGTTTTGGTTCTTTGGGATTTCTTTTACTATTTATGTAAGGATTTGGGGTGAGAAAAATTCATCTATCTGTTATTTAACAGATTTTATGACTTGCACGCTGTCTCCTGTTTTGTCCTTTCTGTGGATAAATCGGGTATAAAAAATAATCCACAAAACACATGTGCCCTTACTTCAACATCATCTCTTTTCTTACTTAAATTATTAATATTAGATATTTGAAGAAAAGAGAGTACTATGACGTTCTTGCTAGACATCACCTATCCTTGGCTGAAAGCCGTGCACATAATGGCTGTGATATCCTGGATGGCAGGTTTGTTCTATTTGCCCCGGTTGTTCGTGCATCATGTCGAGCAAGCACAGTCCAGCGACCGTCTGGATAAGACTTTCCAGATGATGGAAGAAAAATTGCAGCGCGTTATCATGACTCCTGCAATGTACGTCACTTGGCTATGTGGTATTCTTATGGCGATAAATCCTGGTTTGATTGACTGGACCATGATGTGGCCATGGTTTAAAAGTTTGGCTGTAATTTGTATGACAGTGTTTCATTTTTGGACTCTGCAAGAGCGAAAAAAACTCTCAT
>JAYQEA010000024.1:0-12215 GCA_038138625.1 Roseivivax sp. | reverse complement strand
GGTAAGTATTATCGCGCCATGAACGAAGTGCCGACCATACTGATGATTATTATCGTAATTTCTGTCGTGATTAAGTTCTAACATTGACTATTTTACAGTAAACCGCTACGCCACACCCGTTGCCTCGTCCGAGGACAACGCTTTCTGAACTGTAAAACTATGCCTTTAGGACACCTTTGGTTTAACCAAACGGTGCGGTTATTTCGATGACACAAGAATACTTGCACCTCGCTGATTTAAAAGCGCAAAGTCCGAAAGCTTTGCTCGCTATGGCTGAAGAGCTTGAAATCGAAAACGCATCAACCATGCGTAAAGGTGAGATTATGTTCCAAATCCTGCGCGAACGTGCAGATGAGGGATGGGATATATTCGGTGACGGTGTCCTTGAAGTACTTCAAGACGGTTTTGGCTTTCTTAGATCTCCAGAAGCTAATTATTTGCCAGGGCCTGACGATATCTACGTGTCCCCTGACATGATCAGGAAGTTTTCTCTTCGAACAGGAGACACCATTCAAGGTGCGATAAAAGCACCAGAAGAAACAGAACGTTACTTTGCTCTCATGAATGTTACACAGATCAACTTCCAGGAGCCAGAAAAGGCGCGGCACAAAATCGCTTTTGATAACTTGACGCCTCTTTATCCAGATGAGCGTCTTACGATGGAAATAGAAGACCCAACCATTAAGGATCGTTCGGCGCGGATCATCGATTTGATTTCCCCCATAGGTAAAGGGCAGCGTTCATTGATAGTCGCACCGCCACGGACCGGTAAGACAGTTTTACTCCAGAATATTGCGCACTCGATAGAAGCTAACCACCCTGAATGCTACTTGATCGTGTTACTGATTGACGAGCGGCCTGAGGAAGTAACCGACATGCAGCGGTCGGTTAAAGGTGAGGTTATTTCATCAACTTTTGATGAGCCTGCTACGCGGCACGTGGCAGTGTCTGAGATGGTAATTGAAAAAGCAAAGCGATTGGTCGAGCATAAACGAGATGTGGTAATATTATTAGACTCTATAACTAGACTTGGTAGAGCTTTTAATACGGTGGTGCCATCTTCGGGTAAGGTTCTAACGGGGGGCGTTGATGCTAATGCGCTTCAAAGACCAAAGCGGTTCTTTGGTGCGGCACGCAACATAGAAGAAGGTGGTTCTTTGACTATCATTGCGACAGCATTGATCGATACGGGAAGCCGTATGGACGAGGTAATCTTTGAAGAGTTCAAAGGAACAGGTAATTCTGAAATTGTACTCGATCGCAAGGTTGCTGATAAACGCGTGTTCCCTGCACTGGATATATTGAAATCCGGGACTCGAAAAGAGGATCTTCTTGTAGAGAAAGTTGATTTGCAAAAGACGTTTGTTTTAAGGCGTATTCTTAACCCGATGGGAACGACAGACGCTGTCGAGTTTTTGATTTCGAAACTGAAGCAAACAAAGAGCAACTCAGAATTCTTCGATAGCATGAACACGTGACCCGCTTGGGAGGCAGTGACATGGATACCATCTTTGCGTTGGCAACACCGCAGGGTAAGTCCGGTGTTGCCGTTATTCGGGTATCTGGTCCGAAGGCATACGAAATTTCAAAAAAACTCTGTTTATTGCCGCCAGAACAAACCTTTGGTTTACGGCGTTTAAGAGATAGTACTGGCCAAATTTTAGATGAGGCTTTGGTGCTTGTTTTTGGAGCCGGTAGGAGTTTTACAGGAGAACCGACGGTTGAATTTCATATTCATGGTTCGCTGGCTATCTATAGATCTGTTTCAGATTGTCTGATAAAGGCTGGTGGCCGTCTTGCAGACAAGGGGGAATTCACCAGAAGAGCGTTAGAATCTGGCCGTCTGGATTTGTCACAAGTTGAAGCACTCAGTGATCTTATTGAGGCTGAGACCGAGTTTCAGCAAAAACAGGCTCTAGAAGCTTTTACCGGTTCGGTTACTAAAAAAGTAGATAGCTGGAGAAGAGATCTGGTGCAGGCGGCAGCGTTGATAGAGGCCGTAATTGATTTTGCTGACGAAGAAGTGCCAGAAGACGTTACGTGGGAAGTCCATAAATTATTAGAAAGTGTCAGCCTTGAGATAGGGGCTGAAATTGAAGGTTTTGCAGCGGCAGAACGGATTCGAACTGGTTTTGAAGTTGCAATTGTGGGGCTACCTAATGCGGGGAAGTCAACGTTATTAAATGCTATTTCCGGAAGAGATGTGGCGCTTACTTCAGCGCTCGCTGGTACCACGCGTGATATTATAGAAGTTAAAATGGATCTTCGTGGTTTGGCGGTAACGTTGTTGGACACGGCTGGAATAAGGGACTCGCAAGATCCTCTTGAAAAAATGGGTATAGATCGAGCGGTCGATCGAGCAAACAAGGCTGATCTGCGGGTCTTTATAGATATGGGAAAAGATTTATCAGATATTTTGGTAACAGATGATGATATAATGATAAATGGAAAAGGGGACCTGTTTCCAGACAAAGACTTTCCTGTGTCTGGGAAGACAGGGCTC
The DNA here is from genome assembly GCA_038138625.1 of Roseivivax sp. Classification (GTDB taxonomy): domain Bacteria; phylum Pseudomonadota; class Alphaproteobacteria; order Rhodobacterales; family Rhodobacteraceae; genus JAQXDR01. The sequence goes on along the minus strand of JAYQEA010000024.1, from coordinate 9,712 downwards.
GGTGTTGATGTCCTGCTGGACAAAATAGCTGTTGTTCTGGGTAAGAGAGTAGAAACAGCAGGCATAGTATCGCATCAAAGACAAAAGGACAGTTTGCAACGTGGTTATTATGATCTAGAGGCTGCTATTGGCTTGCTTGCAGGTGGTCCGGATATTTATGATCTTACAGCAGAAGAAATTCGTAGCGCTCTGCGATCGTTGGAAATGTTGTTAGGGCATGTGGGTGTGGAAGTATTGTTGGGCGAGATATTTTCGAGGTTTTGTCTAGGCAAATAAAGGAGATGTTTCACGTGAAACATAACTTTGACGTTTTGGTAATAGGGGGTGGCCACGCTGGTTGTGAGGCAGCTCATGCTGCGTCGCGTGTGAACGCTAATGTTGGGTTAATTTCACTATCTGTTCAGGACTTTGGGGTTATGTCTTGTAATCCGGCAATAGGTGGATTGGGCAAAGGCCATTTGGTTCGAGAAATCGATTCATTGGACGGGATTATGGGGGACCTCGCGGACCGTGCCGGTATCCAATTTCGTTTGTTGAACCGAAAAAAGGGCCCTGCTGTTCAGGGTTTAAGGACGCAAGCAGACCGTAAATTATATCAAAAGGGTATGCTGGGGCGTCTGAGGTCAGAACCAAAGATAACATTGATAGAAGGCGAGGTTGTAAGTTTTCTGGGTTCAGCCCCAAAATTTATTGGGGTCGAACTAGCCGATGGCTCCAAAATCTTTTGCTCTGCACTTGTCCTCACGACGGGTACATTTCTAAGTGGTATTATTCATATAGGTGACAAGAAAGTAAGCGGTGGTCGTATGGGAGCATCCGCTTCAATCAGGTTGGCGGAACAATTATCTGATATGGGACTCCCGTTGGGCCGCTTAAAAACAGGTACACCTCCACGATTGGACGGGGAAACAATCAGGTGGGATGATTTAGAAAAACAGGATGGAGACAAAGCACCATCGATGTTTAGTTTTTTAAATTCAACTCCTTTTGTACGGCAAATCTCGTGTGGCATAACGCATACGAACGAACAAACGCATGACATTATTAGAGAAAACCTTGGAAAATCTGCAATGTACGGAGGTAGCATCGATAGTGTTGGACCACGGTATTGCCCATCAATTGAGGATAAAGTAGTTCGATTTGCAGATAAAACCAGTCATCAAATTTTTCTGGAGCCAGAGGGCTTAAACACAAAGATCGTCTATCCAAACGGTATCTCCACATCCCTTCCAGCGTCCGTTCAAGAGGAATATGTGTATTCGATACGAGGCTTAGAACATGCAAAGATCCTTCAACCTGGTTATGCCATAGAGTATGATTATATCGATCCAAGATGTTTGACAGCAACGCTTCGTGTACAAGTTTCAGAGAATTTATTTTTAGCGGGTCAGATTAACGGCACCACAGGTTACGAAGAAGCTGCCGCACAAGGCCTTGTTGCGGGATTGAATGCCGCCAGCATAGCTCTTGCGAAGGAGCCTGTTACATTCAGCCGTTCTAGTAGTTATATTGGTGTTATGATCGATGATCTTACACTGAGAGGGGTTAACGAGCCTTACAGGATGTTTACCTCCCGAGCTGAATACAGATTAACACTACGGGCTGACAATGCCGATCAAAGATTGACGCCTTTTGGGATGGAAGTGGGCTGCGTGGGTGAGAGGCGGGCAAAAATATTCGAAAAGAAAAACGCCTTGCTAAGTAAAGCTAAAGATAGCCTTCTTAGTAGGTCTGTCACGCCGCAGGAATTAAATAGTTATGGTGTTAATGTAAAACTGGACGGTCAACGTAGAAGCTTGTTTCAAGCCTTGTCTATGCCAAACATCGATCTGGAAACAATGTGTTCGCTTTCCCAAGATTTTTCTGACCTCGAAGATGACCTGAAGCGCCAACTAGTTACCGAGTCGACCTACTCTAACTATGTTGTCAGGCAAGAGAAAGATCTTGAGGCTTTGAAGCGAGATGAAAAAATAAAAATCCCTGATAATTTCGATTATGGAAATCTTTCCGGGTTATCAAATGAGTTAACTTCCAAGTTAAAGGTGATTAGACCATCCACTTTGGCGCACGCTGGACAAGTTGAGGGCATGACTCCATCTGCTTTAGTTCTTATTCTTTCGAAGTTGAAAAAAAATGAACTATCCCGATCTGCTTGATTTTTCACAGGCAAAAGATGACCTGGAGATGTTTGTTTACCTGACATTACGATGGACTAAAAAAATTAACTTGATAGGTAATCGTTCGTCCTCGGAAATTTGGGAGCGCCACATTCTTGATTCTGTTCAAGTGTTTCACGTGAAACAAATGAGTGTCGGTCATCATGTAGATATTGGAAGTGGAGGGGGTTTTCCCGGCTTAGTCGTTGCGATTTTAAATAAAGCCTACAGGCCTTTAGTAGAAACAACGCTTGTTGAAGCAGATCAACGCAAAGCCACTTTTTTGAGAACGTCTATTAGGACATTAAACCTGAACGCAAGGGTAATAGTGGGTCGTATCGAAAATGTAGAACCATTATCGGCAGATCTATTGACTGCCAGAGCATTAGCACCTCTTCCAAAACTGCTATATTTCGTTGAGCGCCATATGTCTATGGATGGCAGAGCATTTCTATGGAAAGGCAAAAGTTGGAAGCAAGAGGTAGAAGATAGTAAAAGAGACTGGAGCTTTTCTGTAAAAACGCACAAAAGCAAAACGAATTTCGATTCTCGGATTTTAGAAGTGGAAAGGCTCTGTCGTGTACAATAGGGCCCAAAAAATACTAGCTATTACTAATCAAAAAGGTGGGGTCGGTAAGACAACAACGGCAATTAATTTAGCTGCATCGTTTGCAAAAAGTGGAAAAAAGGTTCTGCTTATTGATCTGGACCCACAAGGGAATGCGTCCACCGGTTTAGGTATAGAACCAGCTGATCGCGTGAAGTCATCTTATGATCTACTTATTGAAAAAGCTGACTTAGCATGTGTTATTCAAAAAACTGCGATCTCTGGTCTCGATATCGTACCATCAACCGTTGATTTAAGCTCGGCAGATATAGAGTTAATTTCCAGTGAGAAGCGGCTGTCGGTGCTGCGTGATGTCCTTCGGTCAGAAACTTCAGTAAATACAGCGTACGAATATATCTTAATCGATTGCCCACCTTCGCTTAACCTGTTGACATTAAACGCTCTTGTTGCGTGTCACGGTGTTATGATACCTTTGCAAAGTGAGTTCTTTGCTTTGGAGGGTCTATCACAGCTTATGTTGTCTATTCGAGAGGTTCGCGAGACAGCGAATCCAGATCTCCGAATAGAAGGAATTCTGCTCACAATGTATGATGCTCGAAATAATCTATCGCAACAGGTGGAAACCGATGCACGGCACAATCTGGGAGATCTTGTTTTCTCTACAGTAATCCCCCGAAATGTCAGGTTGAGTGAAGCGCCGTCATTTGCAATGTCAGTTTTGGACTATGATCCCAAGTCTAAAGGGGCACACGCGTATCTTTCGCTAGCCAGAGAAATTATATCTCGAAATACTTAACAATTTCAGTGCCGGAGCCTTTGATGTCAGATAAAAAAGAAAACCGTCGTGGTCTAGGACGTGGGCTGTCAGCGTTGATGGCTGATGTAGAGTTTCCACCAGAGGCGAGCCGAAGAACTGATCGTTTTGTACCGATTGAACAGATTGAACCAAATCTTGAACAGCCGCGTCGTCAGTTCGGTCAAGCCGATCTTGAGGATCTAACAAACTCAATTAAAGCAAAAGGTGTTTTACAGCCCCTCATTGTACGACCAAAACCTAATGCTAATAACAAATTTGAGATTGTCGCCGGTGAGCGCCGTTGGAGAGCATCTCAGGCTGCTCAACTGCATGAAGTTCCGATAATCGTTCGCGATTATACAGATACAGAAATGCTAGAAGTGGCGATAATTGAAAATATTCAGCGCGCTGATCTCAACTCGATCGAGGAAGCGGCTGGTTATCAACAGCTTATGACTCGCTTTGGCCACACCCAAGAAAAGTTGGCTGAGGCTTTGGGAAAAAGTCGAAGCTACATAGCAAATATATTGCGACTTCTAAATCTACCATCTGATGTTCAAGATTTGGTGGTTGAGGGCTTGCTATCTGCGGGACACGCAAGGGCATTGATAACTTCTAACGATCCACAAGGTCTTGCGCGCAAAATAGTAAAGAATGGCCTTTCTGTCCGTGAAACAGAGCGTCTTGTAAAATCTGAAGCGGGTGCTTCGTCAGAGAAAAAATCATCCAAGACAAAAAAACAGGAAAAAGATGCTGATACCAGAGCGTTGGAACGCGATCTGTCTGCAGCTTTAGGACTTTCTGTTACAATTTCCCACTCTCAATCTAGTGAGAGTGGCCAAATCGTATTACATTATCAATCACTCGACCAACTCGATGATGTATGTGCTCGTCTAACGAACTAAATACGCTCAGTCGTTTGGCATCAGAGCAACTACGATGGCATTGAGGATCATACGCCCTGTTTCTGTAAGGATCAGCCTGTTGTGACATTTGACGATCAAACCGTCATTAGCCAAGTCACAAAGAATTTTAGCATCAAGAGGTTTACCCGATATCATGCGATATCGTTCGATATCTAAACCTTCCTTAATTCGAAGGCCCATCATAAGATATTCTTTTGCCTGATCCGATGATGATAAGACATTTCGACTAATTTCGCCACACCCATGAGTTGCACGATTAAGCCAAGCAGACGGGTTCAAAGCCGTCTCTGTAGCGTATCGTGTCCCGTCCAGTGTGATCCGACCATGGGCACCCGGCCCAATGCCAAGATAGTCGCCATAATGCCAATAAATCAGGTTATGTCGCGATTCTTGTCCTGGTCTTGCATGGTTTGATATTTCATACGCAGGAAGTCCTGCTGCACGACAAACGTCCTGCGTTAACTCGAACATATCGGCAGAAAGATCGTGATTGGGAAGTCCGGTCAGTTTTCCGGCAGCTTGCCGGTGAGCAAATGCGGTGTCTGGTTCTATGGTTAGTTGATAAAGAGATAAATGATCAGGCCCAAAGGACAAAGCTTGTCCAAGTTCGGTATTCCAATCTGATAAAGATTGGTTTTGCCGTGCATAAATGAGATCAAAACTGACCCTTTTGAATTGATCTCTGGCGACTGTTAACGCGGTCAAGGCCTCTTTCACGGAATGAAGCCGGCCAAGTTTACGCAAATCAGAATCATTAAGTGATTGTATGCCAATTGAAACGCGATTAATTCCTGCCGATGAGAAAGCTGCAAAATTTCTTGAATCAATAGATGTAGGATTAGCTTCTAACGTAATCTCAACATCGTTCGTCAACGGCCACAACCGCTGAATACGGTCTAATATTCGATCAACTACACTTGGTTTCATTAGGCTGGGCGTACCACCACCAAAAAAAACAGACCTCACCAACCGATTTGGTGTTTCTGCGAAATATCGATCCAGCTGCTGTAGGTACGCTGTCAACCAGGCGTCATGATCTATCTGAGAGCTGACATGACTATTAAAATCACAATAGGGGCATTTGGCCGCGCAAAATGGCCAGTGGATATAAATTCCAAACCCTGCGTGTTTCCAATCTTCAATCAAAACAGTACTTTAGGAGCTTAGAGACCGCATTTGCACGGTGGCTCATCTGATTTTTTTCCCAACGATCCATTTCTCCGAAAGTTACTTCATGACCTTCCGGTACAAAAATTGGATCATATCCATGGCCTTGATCTCCCCGCATGGGCCAAACGATGTTTCCTGATACGACACCGGCAAATACCTCGTCATGGCCATCCGGCCAGGCCAAGACCAAGGTGCAACAAAACCTTGCTGTCCACGGCTGTACGATACCGCTTTCTACCAGTTTTTTATATGTCTTCGTCATGGCGAGGTTAAAGTCTCGGCCTGATCCTGTTTCTGCCCAGTCTGCTGTATAGACGCCCGGCGCTCCGTCAAGCGCATCGATTTCTATACCACTATCGTCTGATAGGGCAGGTAGGTTAGTTGCTTTTGCAGCCGCGTGGGCCTTAATGCGTGCATTTTCTACGAATGTTGTACCGGTCTCATCAGGTTCAGGGAGTAGCATCTCTGCTGCGCCTGTCACAGTAATTCCTCTTGGCTCCAGCAAGTGCTGCATTTCTTCCAGTTTCCCGGAATTATGGGTTGCAACCAAAAGCTGCGTTCCATCGAACCGACGGGTCATGCGACAGCGGCCATTTGTTGATCAACGAGATCGGAAATGCCACCTTGTGCGAGGTCCATCAATTCGTTAATTTGCGTCCTGTTGAAAATAGAGCCTTCTGCAGACATTTGGACTTCGATTAATGCACCGTCGCCTCGTATAATAAAGTTTCCGTCTACGCCTGCTTCACTGTCTTCTGGATAATCAAGATCCAAAATGCTTTGCCCGGCATAGATTCCGCAACTGATGGCAGCGACGGGGGATACAAGGGGATCGCTGATGACATCTCCTGCCTTCATTAGCTTATCTACAGCCAGTCGCAGGGCGACCCACCCACCGGTGATCGAAGCGCATCGTGTTCCACCGTCAGCTTGAATAACATCGCAATCTACTGTGATCTGCCGCTCGCCCAAAGCGACCCTGTCAACACCGGCCCGTAAGGACCGTCCAATGAGACGCTGGATTTCTACTGTTCGCCCACCTTGTTTGCCACTTGTTGCCTCACGGCGCATCCGGCTAGAGGTCGATCGGGGAAGCATCCCATATTCGGCCGTAACCCAGCCAAGACCTGATCCCTTGATAAAAGGAGGAACGCGGTCTTCTAACGATGCAGTACAAAGAACATGGGTGTCACCCATTTTGATCAGACAAGAGCCCTCTGCATGTTTAGTAACGCCAGTCTCAATTGAAACTGCACGCATTTCGTTTAATTTCCGACCGGAGGGGCGCATGTCATATGTCCTTTGTCCAAGTTTACCGTGCGGGTTATAAGCCTGCATCAAGTCCGCGCAAGCCCGATTGACGGTTCAATCTATGCAAGTCACCGTCATTACAAGATATGGATGATTGAATGACCGAGAAAACACATATTTTGGAACAGATGAATGACCGGTCTCGTGAAGTATTTCGACGGGTTGTTGAGGGGTATCTTGCGAATGGTGGTCCTGTCGGGTCTCGGACACTTGCTCGTGAATTAAGCGAAAAGGTATCTGCCGCTACAATTAGAAATGTTATGCAGGATTTGGAATTTTTAGGTCTTCTTGATAGTCCCCACGTGAGTGCCGGACGAATTCCTACCCAATCAGGCCTGCGGATGTTTGTAGATGGTCTTCTCGAGGTTTCTGATCTTAATCAGACGGATCGAGCAGCCTTGGAAGCAACTGTGGATGATGAATCTCGCGATGTTGGCGGTCTTTTAGATCGTTTGGGAACTGCATTATCGGGCGTCACCCACTCTGCAGCTTTGGTATTGACCCCAAAACATGAAGCCCCAATACGGCATATCGAATTTGTTAGTCTTGCACAGGATCGGGCCCTTGTTGTGCTGGTTTTTGCGGATGGACAGGTTGAAAACCGTGTTTTTTCCCCACCACCGGGTCAAACACCCAGTTCGATGCGCGAAGCAGCAAACTTCTTGAATGCTTTGATTGATGGGCGCACATTATCGGAACTAAAGGGAGCCGTTTCGGCCCAGATTAAGGCACGCCGCGCAGAGATTGATCATCTTGCCCAACAGATGGTAGATAGCGGACTTGCTATTTGGGACACACCTGAGGGAGGGGAAGACAGACTTATTGTTCGTGGTCGCGCGAATCTGATTGATGGCGAACTTCCCGAAGCGGACCTTACGCGCGTCCGAGAGCTTTTTGATGACCTTGAACGCAAGCGTGACATAGCACAATTTCTTGATTTGACCGAAGACGGGGATGGTGTGCGCATTTTTATTGGATCAGAAAACAAACTTTTTTCTCTTTCGGGTTCCTCTTTGGTCGTGAGTCCGTATATGAACTCTGACCGTAAGATCATTGGGGCTGTGGGTGTCATCGGGCCGACACGTCTGAACTATGGACGGATCGTGCCGATTGTCGATTATACAGCGCAACTGGTCGGGCGGATGCTGACTGACCGTGAAACGAGGTAAAGAATGTCTGATTCAGAAGCAAAAGATTTTCTGGACAGCTTGGCGGACGCCGAAGCTGAGACTTTTGAAGATATGGAAGAAGAGATTTCTGATAAGGATGCGGAAATCGATGCTTTGCGCGCGGAACGAGATGAATTCAAAGATCGATTTATGCGTGCTCTAGCAGATGCTGAAAATGCGCGTAAGCGGGCGGAAAAAGACAGGCGGGAGGCCGAGAATTATGGAGGTTCACGGCTCTCACGTGATATCTTGCCTGTATACGACAATATGAAGCGTGCTGTTTTGGTTGCTCAGGAAGATGAAAACGCTGCCAGTGCCGCGCTTATGGAAGGCATCGAATTGACAATGCGAGAGCTTTTGAACGTTTTTCGCAAACATGGGATCAACATTATCGCGCCAGAAGTCGGAGATCGGTTCGACCCAAAGATCCATGAAGCGATGTTCGAGGCTCCGTTGCCTGGTACCAAAGCTGGCGATATCATCCAAATCTCCGGTGAGGGATTCATGTTGCATGACCGTTTGTTAAGGCCAGCGCAGGTCGGCGTCTCTTCGAACCAAAGCTGATCACCTGAGAGGGAGCGATGCGCTCCCTCATCTCGTTTATGACGATACTTATGAGACATGCATTCGTCAGGAAAAGATCTTACCGTTTGACAATTGCAGTTTGTGTTGACCAACAATGCTATGCCGCCTTGGGCAGAGCACAGGTTTGTTGTGCGCACCCCATCGTTTCCAACCTAAAGGTTGAAAACAGGTGCATATATTGAACCGTACAAGATAATGCAGGTGGCCAGGCTTCTGTCTCGAAGTCTGCTACATCTTCCTCGCACATATTAAACACGTGATGGGTTTCTGCAGGCAGGTTTAAAATCTGGTTTATGTCGTAAATCAAACACATGACGCTATAGAATTATCTGATCCAGTAGCGTCTTTTGCTATGCTTTTTTGGCCTTGGTACTGTTTGGATAATGTACCAAGTTTCCTTGGCAGGTTTAGGTCATTCCCGCGCACGCAGGCTAACGGGCCTTCGTAGCCTGCATCAGCACGCCGCCAAACTTCTGATGCATGATCGTTCGAAAGGACTCTCTCGATACGTCAGGCTGTATCTAGAGTTCAATTTGTGCAAATTACAACACTGCTATGCAGGTTGAATTTTGCGCCACCGCCACCCACGTGGTGCATGCTGAGCCATATCGCGCCGGAAGCTGTGTTCAGTAAGGCGTTTAAAAGTGCCTGGTCCAACAAAGCATTATGTCCCTTTATAATGGCTTCGGTTTATCGGTTAGGCATGGCGACCAACCCGCTGTCTAGATGATCGCACCCAGTAACGACAGATGTTTTGTGTCTTCCGTTGGAGGTCATGTCGTTAAAGATCAGACCCGCTCGATGGCGTTCGCCAAGCTCGATTCAACAGATCCGCGCAGACAGGCTGTTAAATGGGATTTTGTTTTGGGCCATGTTCAGCCCGTCGTTCAAATATGCATTGTCTACGAATAATTCTTTCGTCTTCTGTTCGCTTAGAGGTGGTCTCAGAAATTCGGACTGGTTGAAAAGGTGGATGGTAACTGTCTGGTTTCCCTCCTCTGACGCTTTTGTGGCTGGCCAGATAATGTGCG
>JAYQEA010000023.1:24401-41368 GCA_038138625.1 Roseivivax sp. | reverse complement strand
GAAAACGCCCGGTCGCATTCGAACAGAAAGTGAGCCAAACGCGCAAAATCGAGCGTCACAAGGACGCGAAAGGTCCATGTTGACGATGGTAATTCGAGCGTATTCACTGATGAAATAGTGTGTTGAGTAATCTGTGAATTGCCACCGGACCGATCATAGCTCTGAGATCTGAAAGTTACCGCCAAGGTGACCGAGTTTTTTTTTGACTAGACGACTTAAATGTCTTGATAATACCCTTCCTCTCGATCAAATTTTAATCTTTAACAATGTCATTGGGATATAGCGGTCAACTGACAGTGGAGGACATTTTGTGGATATTGTAGGAATGCAGAACGCGCGCCTCGGTACAATTTATCTATGGCAAGGCGTGAACTATAAATCTCCTCTGGCAGACGCGGTGCTGGGTGGTGTCATGACCTCGGTCAGTGGGATACTTGGTACAAAAGAAATTAATGTTGCTGAATTCGGTCTGGGCGTTGAAGTCGCTGCAGTGGTGGCAGACTCCAGAGCCGAGGGCGCCCATGGTTTCCGGGACAAAATCAAGCAGTGGTCTCTAGATCTCGTGGGTAAGCTTTGGGGGAAAATCAAAGATTGTTTTGGTGACGTGGCAGAAATACCAGGCACGCTAAAAGGCATCGCCTTGTTTGTAACTCAACAGATTTTTGCAAAGGCGGCGCCCTTTATTGGCGGAGCCACAGGCTTTATTCAGGGGCTTTGGAAGACCGGTAGTGCCATTGTTGAGAAAGTGGGCAACTGGATGGCGAGGAAAGGTGTGAACCTGACTTTTGGGCACCCAAAGACCCTGGTAAACGGGATCGAACACGGCATTACGCGCGCCCTGTTGGAGGGGATCTACGAAACCATCCGAAGTGCTGTGTCACTGGGTCTGAATGCGGCCTCTTTTGGAGGTGCTGCCATCGTTGATGCAGTCACCGGCATTGTAGAGGCCGCGGTAAAAATCATCTGGAGGATTGCCGAAGCCAAAATTGTGAACCGGTTCATCTCCGATGCAAAGAACTTCTGGAATTCTCGCGGAACAAGTTCCGGAATGCATCTGGACAGCGCGAAGTTTGATAACTGGTTAAAACCAGCAACAAAGAAAGTACCATTGATTGCCGCCGTCACATTGGGCAGTGGGATTGCTGGTGATAAAATGCGGCTCTTAAAAATGTATACTGACCACGGTCAGACTATATCAGAAAGTAGCTTTAGATCAGGGTGCGCTTATCTCGATCAAGTTAAGCGATCCGGGGCCCGCTTGATAGAGCGCGCAGACTTGGATTTCTCAAGCAAAGATCCAGTTATCGACGGTTTGCTCAAACTAAGCAGTAGCCATGCGCAGGTTGAATCAACGAAACGCGGGATTTTTACAAAACTGTTTCGCGCGACTGACAAATTCATGCGCGCTTAATCTGGTTCTTTTGGCGGCGGGTCACCAATTGCCCCTAATATGGTCGTAGTCTTTTACAAAACAGCAGTTTGGGTAGGATTACTTCTGCGCAGTTAACGAGGGGCTGTTGATCTTTGATGAACCAATTCTCGGCGTAACGACGTGTCCTCGGTCGCCTGAGTATTAAGGTACCAATCAACATGACCTTTTAAAAATGTGCACCTTTTGAAACCTCCGTGGTATCTGAACACGGGTGGATGATTGTAGATGGCAGCTAGTCAGGACGGGATCGGGTAAAAAACTGGACGCGACAGACGAAGATATCCTCAGTGGAGCGTCCTTGGGAGCTGTCGGCCCGCATACCGGTCCGGTTGACGCCGGATTGCTTCACTATAACTGCGCAGATCTTAGAACAACCTCCGCTTGGGCGGGCTGGGGCTTGAACTTGATGAGCTTTTAGAAGCTCTGCGCGGTGGCTAAGATAAGGAGCGTGTTTTCGGTCCCGTTCGGGCTGAATGGTTGCGATTTTGTCAGACCCACGATCCGTTTGAGACGCGAAAACAGCATCAAAACCTGCTTGCCTTTGTCACGGCCAAACTTGTCCTGTTTGCTTTTGCTGTTTCAATGCGCGACGTCCATAGCGTCCTAATGCTCTTCTTGTCTGATTGGTTTGCAAATGAGGATCTGGTGTGAATGATATGATCCCGAAGCCAGACAACGCTTTCGCAATTTGACGTAATTCAAGACAGAGCCTCGATCATGCCGGCGCAGCGCATTCCGGCATTTATGCGGCGGCCGAACTTTGGGGATTTCAATTGGTTTGTTGACGCCGTTAGTGCTCGAGGCGACATTACATCAAGCTTCATTGATCAGTGGTCGGGCTAGCAGGACTCGAACCTGCGACCTTCCGTCCCCCAGACGGACGCGCTACCAGGCTGCGCCATAGCCCGCACCTGTTGCGCCTAATTACCGGAATCACACACAGGGGCAAGAGGAAAATGCAGGTCCTAAGACGGACGTGTCGCCCCGACAGGTTTCGACAGCCTCTCGACCAGTGCTTCCATAGCAAGTGATGCAGATACCAGCCCCTCGATCTGCACTGGGTTGAGTTCGTCTATGGACAATAGAGTTGAACGAAGTGACCCTGGTGCGGGGGCTTGATCCAAACCGTGCCCAGTGTCAGTTGGATCGTCATTATGTGCCACATGGGTGTTAGATGGCGACGTATAGCCCTTATCTTGAAGGTTTTCAGATGTCTGGACCTCGATTGCAGTCAGATCAAGATCAAAGCTTGGTTGACTCGATCTGTTTTGCTTGGAGATCCGCCGTGGGGTGTCAGACGCGCTTTTACTGCCAGATAGCTGCGGCAAGTTTCCAAATAAACCCTGAGCGACGACGTCGTCTGATGACAGATCATCTGGTTTGTCGTCCGGCTTTTCTGATTGTGCAGGCGACGGCATGCCCATCATCCGCAGAAAACTCGGGGCCTCGGAAGGATCTGTTTGATCCGAAGGGGAAGCCTGCACTATTTCGGCATCCTCTATCACCGAATGGTCAGGATTTTCCGGCGTAGGGGAGGATACAGCATTGTCGTCAGTCCGATTTTCCGTATCGCCTTCACTTGATGGCGCAGGAGCAGGTTCTAATACAGCATCTGGCACCTTTCGTGCAGAGGTTTCGGTGCTGTGTACTGCTTGAAACTGATCGGTCTCGGGCAGGTCCTGTGTTGACTGCAGTGTTTCGTCAAAGGCTGCAGCGGTTGTCGACTGTTGGTCGCTGACACCGTCTGCAACGGTTTCTTCAATCTCTGAAACGGCGTCATGGTGAATGTCGACAGGCTGCGACAAGGCGGTGACGTATTTCACGCCTTTTTCGCGCAGCACCTTCTGGACACCTTTGATTGTCAGCCCTTCTTCGCGCAGGAGGATTTTTATCCCTCCCAAAAGCGCCATATCCGAAGGGCGGTAGTATCGTCGGCCACCGGCACGCTTGGTTGGTTTGACCTGAGGGAATTTTCCCTCCCAAAAACGAAGCACATGCGTCGGTGTCTCAAGCCATTCGGCAACCTCGCTGATCGTGCGAAAGGCGTCAGCTGATTTGCTCATGCAGCAGTCCTCAGTTTCGGTTGCCCTCCGCCACACGCTCTTTCATCAGATGTGAGGGTCGAAACGACAATACACGTCGGGGAAGGATCGGCACCTCTTCTCCTGTCTTGGGATTACGGCCTATCCGCGCGGCTTTTTCGCGAACCGAGAACGTGCCAAAGGACGAAACTTTGACCTGTTCGTTGTTGACAAGCGCATCGGACATCAGTGTGAGGACACGCTCGACCAGTTCGGCACTTTCATTGCGGGACAGTCCGACCTCGCGAAAAACGGCTTCGCTAAGATCCATACGTGTTAACGTTTTTTCACCCATTTGGTATACTCCCCGCGGTTTTTGTAACGATAGGACGCAGTGGTTTTACGAGTCAATGTCAATGACTTGCGTGATTGTTTGAATTTTATAAATGCGTCGGGAAAGACACTCGCTTCTACCAGCGAAGAACGACCGAGCCCCAGGCCAGACCGCCTCCGATAGCCTCTGTTACGATCAGATCGCCTTGTTTGATCTGTGCACGTCTGACCCCTTCGGACATGGCAAGCGGAATTGATGCAGCAGACGTGTTGCCGTGATCCTGAACGGTGACGATCACCTGATCCATTGGCAGACCCATTTTGCGTGCAGTGCCCTGTATAATACGGATATTTGCCTGATGAGGTACAATCCAATCAACGTCTTTATGTCCCAATCCCGCGCGCGCCAAAGCGGCGTCAGCCGTAGAAGACAGTTTATCGATTGCATGGCGAAACAGAAGATTGCCCTGCATCTGCAATTTCCCGGAGGTGCCGGTGGTGGACACGCCGCCATCGACATAAAGCATGTCGCGATATTGACCGTCAGAGTTCAGATCAGCAGCCAAAATACCACGATCTTTGCTGGTACCAGAGCCGTTTTGAGCCTCAAGCACCAGAGCACCGGCGCCATCGCCAAACAGAACACAGGTGGATCGGTCCTCCCAATTCATGATTCGCGAAAATGTTTCGGCGCCGATGACCAATACCCGATCTGCCTGTTGTGCTAAAATCAAAGCGTTGGCGTTGGTCAAAGCAAAGACAAATCCGGCACATACGGCCTGAACGTCATAGGCAAATCCGCGTGTCATCCCGAGGCCGTGCTGGACCATTGTTCCCACAGACGGGAACGTAAGGTCGGGCGTTGATGTCGCGACGACCACAGCGTCGATATCGTCGATTGTGCAACCGGCATTATCCAATGCAGATTGGCATGCGCGTATCGCCAAATCGGATGTGGTCTGGCCTTCGGCTGCAAAATGGCGTCGTTCTATGCCAGAGCGGCTGCGTATCCATTCATCCGACGTGTCCAGCCATTTCGTAAATTCAGCATTTTCCACAACGCGTTCGGGGAGATAATGGCCTAAGCCGGCAACAACCGCGCGTCTTGTCATGTTGTGGATCCAGGCTTTGTGTCACTACCACGCTCATGGTTAGCCTGACCATCCAAGGATGCAACCCTTTCGGCAAGTTTATCGTTAAAGCCCGACATTGCGAGGTTATGAGCCAAAGTTACGGCGGCTGCAACTCCGGTGGCGTCGGCCGCCCCGTGTGATTTGACCACTGTGCCGTTCAAACCCAGAAAGACACCACCGTTTACTCTGCGCGGATCAATCCGCTTGCGCAGCCGACGCATGGACGTCAGCGCAAGAAGCGAAGCCAGGCGCGATAAAAATGAATATGCAAAGGCTTCGCGTAGAAAGTCTCCGATCAAACTAGCCGTGCCTTCGCCTGTCTTCAGGGCCACATTTCCTGTGAAACCGTCCGTAATAACGACATCACAAGCATCGCCCGGAATATCGCTGCCTTCTACGAAACCCACGTAGTCAAACTGTGCAGGTCCGGCCATTTCCGAAATCCGTGCATCAGCCTCGTGCAGTTCGGCCCGGCCTTTGTGGTCTTCTGTTCCCACATTCAGCAGTCCGACGCGGGGATGTTCCAAGCCCAAACCGTTTCGTGCGTAGGCCACGCCCATCAGTGTGTATTGCGCAAGGTCCATGGCGTCTGCACGCAGGTCCGCGCCCACGTCCAGCATTACGTTGAAGCCCTGCGGGTTACGGGACGGCCAAAGAATGGCAATGGCCGGGCGACTCACACCCGGCATCTTGCGAAGACGCACCATGGAAAGCGCCATCAGTGCGCCTGTGTTGCCACACGATACGGCCACCCGCGCCTCACCAGCCCGCACGGCGTCGACAGTCGACCACATAGACGTGTTTCGTCCGTGCCGCATAATGTGACTCGGACGATCCGTCATCTGCACGACGTCTGCTGCATCGCGAATTTCAACGATGTCTTGCAGACTTTTGCGCTTTTGAAGCAGCCTGTCCAGCTCTCCGGCACGACCATGCAGGATGAACCGCAGATCAGGTTTCGCACGCGCGACCTTCGCAAGACCCGCAATCACGGCGGCGGGACCGAGGTCTCCGCCCATAGCATCTATGGACAGCACAACGCAGTCTGGATCCCAACGATGAGATCGTGTCGCTTGTGATGATGCACTATCCGTCATGCCACCCGATCCGGGCCGCGATTAGGCCGCGTCGTCTTCGAGGTCGATCTCTTCATTCATTGCGATGACTTCCCGCTCTGCGTAATGACCGCATGACGGACAAACGTGGTGCGGGCGCTTCAGTTCACCGCAGTTTTCGCATTCGTTTGGATTCGCTGCCACCAGGGCGTCGTGCGCCCGACGATTGTTGCGGCGCGATTTAGAAACTTTGTTCTGTTGGACAGCCATGGTCTCAACCTTCGTACAGAGGGCGCATCAACGCCACTAAAATTACCTAATCGGATGTGGGAGCCTGTTACGCGGCAAATAGGCTGCCGCACAAGGGTGAATCCGCGTGAGAGCGCGAAAATAGGGAATTTTGCTATAAGCGCAAGCACATTTACTGCGACTTAGGCGGATCGGATAACTTATCCCGCAAAGTGGCCAGTTTTGCAAAAGGTCGCGCGTCAGCGTCTTGCATGGGTTTTATTCCGGGGGCCGTGTGTTGTACTTGGGCAGGGGCTGCACCTGCGGCTCGGGGATAATCAGGTATGGCGAGGGCCAGGGCTTCTAAAAGAACTGCGGCTGGTGAAATAACGTCCCCCAAAATATCCACGCTGTCGTCATCGGGCATTTCGACTTCGCCCGCTTCGATCACTTCGGTGTCTTGCGGCAGGAATCGTCGCAAAACGGGTATATCGATCCGCGTCGTAACGGGCTCCAGTGTCGACACGCAGGGTTGGACGACGGTAGCACCCAATTTGGCGTTTAAAATCCAGCCGTTTTTTCCTTCTGCGGTAATCTGTCCGGCAAATCTTAGTTTTCGCAATGCGCTTAATCCAAGTTCTTGTGCGAAGGCTGCACGCATTTCGGGGTCCGGTGCCCAATTGAACTGGACAGGGCGTCGTGTTGGAAGGTCAGCAACACGAAAATCAGCCAAATGCGGCACAGTTGAAGGGGTCATAAGGTCGGTCTCATTGACAGGGGGGCGGCGGGGCGACTAGGCAGAGGGATAAGGCGCATGGTCAAGTAGAACAAGAGGCAAGAGACGAGATGGGCAGGGCATTTCTGACAGGACTGGTGGTAAGCGCCGTTTTGACACTGGCATCATGCAGTCCGCAGGTGCGAACACATGGCTATGTACCGACCGAGGCGCAGTTGCAGGATATTCTTCCCGGTGTGGATTCGCGCGCGTCTGTGGAAGAAAAGATTGGCGTTCCGACCACGTCTGGCTTTGCCGACGAGGGTGCTTTTTATTATATCCAGAGCACGATGAGTTCTTTTGCGTGGCGCGCGCCACAGGTTATGGAGCGCACGGTGATCGAAATTGTGTTCGACGATGATGATGTCGTTGCCAATATTTCGGTCTATGGCCTTGAAGACGGACGCATTATTCGATTGTCACGGCGGGTTACCAGATCCGGTGATGGCAACATCGGATTTATCCGGCAGTTGTTTGGAAATATTGGTGGCATCAGCGCGGAGCAAATCCTCGGCGGCGAATAGACGTTTGGGATCACCCCGCCGGTCTCACATCAAGGGAAGTCTTGTGCGAAAGCCTGATGAACTCGGTCTGATACAATTGTCTGGTGGACGGTTTCGCAGTCGCGTGATTTGTGGCAGCGGTGACCTGACCGCAGCATTTGCTTTGCGTCATATCGCATTTTTTGGCCGTACCGGATTGGATACTGATAGGTTTGATGCAGCCTGTCATCATGTGCTGATTGAAGACCATGAAACCGCCCGGCTTGTCTGTAGTTTCAGAGTTCTGTTCCTGAACAACGGATCGGATCTGGATCAAAGTTATGCCAATCAATACTATGAACTTACACGGCTAAGTTCATTTTCAAACTCAATGATGGAAGTTGGCCGCTTTTGTATTCTGCCGGGTCTTCTTGATCCGGATGTATTGCGTTTGGCTTGGGCAACTCTTGCAGCCATTGTAGATGCATTGAATGTAGAGTTGCTGTTCGGGTGTACCTCTTTTCCGGGGACGCAGACAGAGACTTACATTGACAGCTTTGCCCTGTTGCGTGACCGGTATCTCGCTCCTGCAAAATGGTCGCCGGCCATCAAGGCGCCTTTTGTCTACGAGTTTGCAGACCGGCCAGAGCATCAAACCGACATCAGGCGCGCCCTGAGGACCATGCCACCCTTGCTGAGAAGTTACCTCATGTTGGGAGGGTGGGTTAGTGACCATGCTGTTGTGGATCAGAAAATGAATACGCTGCATGTGTTTACGGGCGTGGAAATTAAAACCATCCCCGAAGGCCGCAAACAGCTTTTGCGTGCTGCTCAGCTGCAGACTTGACGCGGGCGCTGTCGGAGTCTAGCGCAGAACCATGGCAGTTACACCCCTTTTGCAGCTTTCCGGTATTTCTCTGACCTTTGGCGGAGACCCTGTTTTTAACGATCTCAATCTGATTGTGCAGCCGAGTGACCGTATTGCGCTGGTTGGGCGGAATGGTTCGGGAAAGTCGACTTTGATCAAAGTGATGGCTGGTCTTGTTGAACCTGACCAAGGGGGCCGTATCGTGCCGCCGGGATTGACGGTCGGATATATGGAGCAAGATCCGGACCTTGACGGTTTTGAGACGCTTGGCGATTTTGCAACGCAAGATTTGGATCCATCAGAGATGTATCGGGTAGAACGCGCAGGCGAAGGGTTGGGATTCGATCCGGCAAGGCCGGTCAAAACAGCGTCTGGTGGGGAACGCAGACGCGCAGCGCTGGCGCGGCTCATGGCCGAAGAGCCCGATCTCATGCTCTTGGATGAACCAACAAACCACTTGGATATCAACGCTATTTCATGGTTGGAGGACGAGCTTAAGAGTACGCGTAAAGGGTTTGTCCTGATCTCACATGACAGACGGTTCCTTGAAGAACTGACCCAAGCCACTCTGTGGGTGGATCGCGGACAGGTGCGACGACAGGACCGGGGATTCAAAGATTTCGAAGTGTGGCGTGACAAGACATGGGCTGACGAGGACACGGCACGCCACAAGATGGATCGTAAGATCAAGGAAGAGGCACGGTGGGCTGTCGAGGGTATTTCTGCGCGACGGACACGTAATCAAGGCCGTCTGCGGGCGCTCAAGGCTTTACGAGCGGAACGCTCGGCGATGATCCGGCGACAGGGCACCGCTGCCATGGACCTTACCTCAGGTCCGCAATCCGGCCGCAAGGTGATTGATATCAAAAATATTGCGAAATCCTTTGATAAAAAGCGGATCGTGAAGGACCTTACCTTGACCGTGCAGCGAGGAGATCGGGTCGCTCTTGTGGGTCCTAACGGGGTTGGCAAAACCACTTTGGTCCGAATTCTGATGGGGGAGATTGCCCCTGATAGTGGAACAGTCAAATTGGGAACCAATCTTGTGCCCGCCGTGTTTGATCAGACCAGAGCGCAGCTAAATCCCGAAGCAACCCTCTGGGAAGCAATGACAAATGATCCCGAGATGCGGGTTGGGGGGCGATCTGATCAGGTCATGGTTCGTGGCCAGCCCAAGCATGTCGTTGGCTACCTAAAAGAGTTTCTGTTCGATGAGCGCCAAGCCCGGGCGCCGGTGCGGTCCTTGTCGGGCGGTGAAAAAGCCAGATTGCTGCTTGCACGCATTATGGCGCGTGAAAGCAATCTCTTGGTTTTGGATGAACCAACCAATGACTTGGATGTAGAAACACTTGATTTATTGCAGGATTTGCTGGGTGATTATGACGGAACGGTTCTTTTGATCAGCCATGATCGGGATTTTCTGGATCGGGTTGCGACCACGACAATTGCCATGGATGGCACTGGTCGTGCCACCGTCTACGCAGGGGGATGGAGCGATTACAAATCACAGGAAAAAACATCAGATACTACATCCAATACAGCCCCTAAAATAAAGAAAAATATCGATAAAAAAGAAAAAAAGAAAAAAGAGGGCCTGTCGTTTACTCAAAGAACCAGACTTGAGGCGTTGCCAGCCGAAATTGCCCGTTTGGAGGCTGAAATAGGAAAGTTGGAAGTTCTTTTGGCGCAGCCTGATCTGTACACGAAAGAGCCTGTAAAATTTCGCAAGGCGACCGAGGCGTTGACCCTGCGTCAGGAGGCGTTGTCATTGGCCGAGGATGAGTGGTTGGTGCTTGAGGAAAAAGCCAGCGCTTCTTAATCTTGTGACACGCCAAGAAAGCGCGCTAGGCGATCCATGATCGCCACGGTCATAAGAATGCGGACGACGTGATGCACGCTGACCAAAGTGGGATTGGCGGCAAGTGACAAAGCAATTATCGACATCTCGGTCACGCCGCCCGGCGCAAAACCGATCAAGAGGTGCAAGGCATGCAAATCTGTGACACGGGCCAGCAAAATGGCCAGTCCAAATCCAAGCAAAAGCATCAATCCAACGGATAATAGCGACAACTTCATGGCTTTGCCAATGGCATCCGGTGCAAGGCCCCTAAAGCGTAGGCCGAGGCTGGTGCCAATCACGACCTGAGCCGTAGCGACCATCCAACCGGGAACATTTCCGTCGAGAACGCCCATCAAGGATAGTCCTGCTGCGAGCAGAAGCGGGCCGATCAGTTGCGCTGCGGGGAGATGTAAAAAAGTTGCGGACCAAAGTCCAACGACGGCAACGGCCACAATTATTATGACGTCTGAAAGGGTCGTTGCAGGATCATCAGCATAGCTCTGGCCGGCGGCACTTCCTACAGGGTGGCCCACCCACACCGAAAGTCCAACCGGTACGATGGTGATGACGCAAATGATGCGCAAGAATTGCATCATTGTCAGGATCGACACCTTGGCCCCCGCCGCTTCGCCCAATAGCAAACTTTCAAGCAGCCCTCCCGGCGCGCCACTGTAGAAGGCGGTGGTTTTGTCCATACCACCAAGCTTGCGAAAGAGCGCGTAGTTCATGCAATGTGCCAAAACGACGAACATTAAGAGCGCAGGAAGCGTCACAGGAAGTGCCCGCAACTGTCCCAAAAGATCAGGTGAAACCTGGCTGCCAATCATGACACCGATCAGGCCTACAAATAGACTGCGAAATCTGTTGGGAAATTGGTAATCGTAAAAAAGCCTGTCACTTAAGAGACTTGCAACCAACCCCACTGTTATCAAACTTCCCAACATCCAGGGTAAGGGAACAGGAAGAAAACTGGTCAGCCAGCCTCCAATGGCGCCAAGTGTGATCAGGCCGAAAGTTTTCATAATCATGCTATTCATGACCTGCATCTATCCCGCTTGTCGCTTGGGGGCAAATGCTCTTGGCTCTTGGTCGCGAAAGGCTAGTTACTGTGTATGGGCGAAACATTTATCACCGGGCGAATTTACAGGGGGTCAAGTTATGGGGCCCAGCACCCTTTGTCGATCCCGCGTGTGCCCGTGGTCACCGATCTCGTGCAGTCTTTGGGCTGGTTGCCCAACCATCAGCGCCGTATCAGCCCAATGGCAAAACCTGTTGCCTTGCAACGGTTCCACACAGCAGGGTATGTCGCGGCGTTGCAGGCGGCAGAAGCGGCCCAATCCGTTAGCAAAGACGTGCGTGTCCGGCATGGTCTCGGGACGCTGTCCAATCCGGTGTTCGCCGAAATGTTCCGCCGTCCCGCAACAGCGGTAGGGGGGGGCATGCTGGCAGCAGAGCTGGTTTTGCAAGGTGGCGTTGCGTTTAACCCCGGCGGAGGTCAACACCATGGACTGGCTGATGCAGCCTCGGGCTTTTGCTATTTCAACGAACCTGTTCTGACGATCAAACACCTGCTAGCCCACGGACTGACGCGAATTGCATATGTAGATCTGGATGCCCATCATGGGGACGGGGTCGAACTGGCCTTTGCTCATGACCCGCGCATTACGATGGTGTCGGTCCACGAGTCAAAGCGTTGGCCGTTTACCGGCGCTTTGAACGATGACGCGGGCGGTGTGGCTTGGAACCTTCCTGTGGCACGTGGCTTTGCCGATGACGGCTTTGACTATGTGTTGGATCAACTGATCCTACCAGTGATTGAAACCTTCAAACCCGAAGCCGTATTTGTTCAATGCGGAGTAGATGCTTTGGCAGAGGACCCGCTGTCACGGCTGGCGATATCGAACGGGTGTTATCCGCGCGCTATAGCCGAATTACGAAAGATAACACCGCGGATGATCGTTTCCGGGGGAGGAGGCTACAACCCTTGGACAGTGGGACGTGCCTGGACATTGATCTGGGCAGAAATTGCTGGATATGACATTCCGGATCGATTGCCCCTACACGCTCAGGCGATTCTGAAGGCACTGTCTTGGAACAGACGGGCGCGTCCAAACCCGGCGTTGTTTGAAACGCTGCGGGATGTGCGTCGACGGGGGGGACTTACGGACGATCTGCGACAGGACGTGGCACAACTGCGCGGACGGTTGTGATCTGGTTTACTCTGGCGGAAACGAACGGTAGCCTCGCACTTCAACCTTAAGAGAGGAACGAAGATGCACGCAGCGGTTTTGGCGATTGGTGGATATGATGATGCTGATGTCAGGGACCTAGAGGCTGGTTTTGATGTCATATTCCGATCATCATTTGATGAGATTCAGAACATGACATCAGATGCGCGACACGCGGTCAGGGCTGTTGCATTCAAAGGCCACGCCCCTTTTGGTGATCAAGAGATGGCGCTTTTGCCGAGTTTGGGTGTTATTGCCAACTACGGTGTCGGCTATGATGCAATCGACACTGTCGCAGCCAAGGCGCGCGGGATTGCCGTGACGAACACGCCCGACGTGTTGAACGATGACGTGGCTGATCTGGCCGTGGCAATGATGTTGATGCAAGGCCGCGACATGCGACGCGGCGATGCTTGGGTGCGCGATGGGATATGGGCGGGCGGTGGTGACCTTCCCCTGAACCGCAAAATAAGCGGTGGCCGTGTTGGCATATTGGGGCTTGGGCGGATTGGTCGCGAAATTGCAACACGTCTGGCCGCTTTTAAAATGGACATTCATTACTGGTCCCGTGGCCCCAAAAAGACTCCCGAGGGATGGCAGTACCATAATAGTCCTGATGCATTAGCTGATGCTGTCGATTATCTGATTGTTGCTTTGGTTGGCGGCACGCAAACGCGTGGAATAGTGTCGGCCTCTGTGATTAAGGCACTGGGACCCAAAGGTGTTTTGATCAATATCTCACGTGGCTCGACTGTGGATGAGGCCGCTTTGCTGGAGGCGTTGGAAAAGGGTCATCTTGCTGGTGCCGGCCTCGATGTATTTTTGAACGAACCGGCCGTCGACCCACGGTTTTTATCGTTGGACAATGTTGTGCTGCAGCCACATCAGGGGTCTGGCACCATCGAGACGCGCGCGGCCATGGCCAGGCTACAGCGCGACAATATCGCTGCGTTTCTTGATGGACAGCCTCTTCTGACAGAGGTCTGATGAACGAAGCCGGGGCAATCACCTGACCGCCCCGGCTTTTGTCTTTAGATCCGAAAGCCCTTAAAAATCGCCCCCGTCACCGGCCAGAAGCGCGCGGACACGCCGCGCTGTCGCTTCGGCCGTTATGCCAAAATGTTCATACAGTTCGTTTGCTGGAGCAGAGGCGCCAAAGCCGGGCATGCCGACGAATCCGGCCTTTTTGGCTGTGCCGCGTTCACCTACAAGCCAACGTTCCCAACCCATGGACACGCCCGCTTCAATGCCGACACGCACAGGTCCAGCTGGCAGAACCCGCCGCCTCTCGGCCTCGGTCCGACCGGCAAACAGTTCCCAGCACGGCATGGACACAACGCGGGTTCCAATCCCGTCTGCCTGCAAGAGATCGCGTGCTTCCATTGCGATCGCAACCTCGGACCCTGTCGCGATTAAAATAGCCTGACGCTTACCGGTTGCCTCTGCCAATACATATGCGCCATCGGCGACCATATTGCGCGTTTTGTGTTCCAGCCGCACGGTTGGCAGGCCTTGGCGGGTCAATGCCAACACCGAAGGGGTCGTCGTTGAGGTCAGTGCCAGTTCCCAGCTTTCAGCTGTTTCAATGACGTCCGCTGGACGAAACACTCTTGTATTTGGCGTCGCGCGACTGATGGCCAAATGTTCGACCGGTTGGTGGGTTGGGCCATCTTCGCCCAAGCCGATGCTGTCGTGGGTCATGACAAAGACCGTTGGCACCTTTTGAAGAGCAGCCAAGCGCATGGCGGGACGTGCATAATCGGTAAAGCACATAAACGTCCCACCGTAGGGTCTAACACCGCCATGCAGCGCCATACCGTTCATTGCCGCGGCCATACCATGCTCGCGAATGCCCCAATACATGTAGCGGCCTTTGCGATTGTCCGTGTCAAACACGCCAAGATCCTTGGTCAGCGTGTTGTTGGATCCGGTGAGGTCGGCTGATCCGCCAAAGGTTTCGGGGGTGATCGGATTCACAGCCGACAAAACCATTTCCGAGGCTTTGCGGGTGGCCATTTTGGAAGCCTCGGCGCTGGCTTGCTTTTTTAGTGCTTTGATCGTGGCAGATAGACGTTTGGGGGTGCCTCCTGCCATAACCCGCGCAAATTCAGTCTGACGTGCGCCAGATTGCGCAGCCATACGTGCAGACCATGCAGCGTGCTCTTCGGCACCGCGGGTGCCGACGCCTTCCCACCATTGTTTTACCTCTGTGGGCACCTCAAAGGCATCACCGGACCAGCCCCATGCCGATTTCGCTTCGGCGTTTTGATCCACGTTCGTCAAGGCACCATGTCCCTTGGACGTATCCTGTGCGGCATGGCCCAAGGCGATATGAGTTTTGCACGCAATCATAGACGGGCGTGTATCTGCCTTGGCAGCGGTCAAAGCCGCATCGATTTCATCAGGGTTGTGCCCATCGATCTCTTGCACATGCCAACCGCTCGCAGCGAAGCGCGCCATCTGATCGGTTCTATCCGACAGGTCAACGCGACCGTCGATCGTGATATTGTTATTGTCCCAAAGCACAATAAGGCGCGACAAAGACTGACGGCCAGCAATGCCAATCGCCTCTTGGCTGACGCCCTCCATCAGGCAGCCGTCACCCGCAATTACATAAGTATGGTGATCCACCAAAGCCTTTCCGAATCGCGCACGCAAACTTTCCTCGGCCATGGCGAAACCGACGGACATGGCGATGCCCTGACCCAAGGGCCCGGTTGTGCTTTCGATACCTTTGGCAAGGAAATTTTCTGGATGGCCCGCAGTTTTGTAGCCCAATTGGCGAAAATTTCGCACCTGATCCAGCGTGATTTCTGGATCACCGGTCAGATACAAAAGCGCGTAAAGCAGCATGGAGCCATGCCCCGCTGACAGAATGAACCGATCTCGGTCCGCCCAGTCCGGCGTACTTGCATCAAATTTCAGATGGCGCGAAAACAAGACCGTCGCGGCGTCTGCCATACCAATAGGCATGCCTGAATGGCCGGAGTTTGCAGCCGCTACGGCATCGAGTGCCAGTGCTCGAATGGCGGTGGCGCGGGTCCAGTGATCGGGATGGGCGTCACGAAGCGCAGAGATTTCCAAGGCTGTGGTGTCCTTATGAGGCTAGACCGCAGTGCAAGGCCTACGGATGGAACAACGTCGATATGAGGCGCCGATTGAATGTTGAAACAAAGCCCAAGCAGTCCATTTGCGCCCTAGCGCGCTGCATATCAGCCACGGTTTAAAGTGCAAGAGGGCAGGGGTGTTGCATCCCACGCATTCAGGGCGCATTTTTCAATCTTGGCTGATAAAATGATCTCGATTGATTTGGCTGCGATTCGTTCTGCGAAGTTTTGGATGGCCAAAATGCACTCGTGCGGAAAGGGCAAAGCGTGAGCGTGACGGATTTCAAGGAACTTGAAGCCAGAATTTCCCAGGCATTTGACAGATTGGGGCGCGGGGTCGAAATTCTTCAGATGCAAAACGCATCGGCGGCGGCTCTGGCTGTACCTGATCAGGATGAACTGTCGGCTGTACGGGCGGAACTGCAAGATGAAAAACTCGCCAACCAGCAATTAAAAGAACGTGTTCAAACACTGAAGTCCCGGATTGAAAGTTTGCAGGAAACACTGGATGCAGCCGAACATCCCGTCGCAGACAAGCCTGATGAGACGCTGCGTGAAACCGTCGCCGCGCAAGATGCAGCTTTGTCAGAGCTGCGGTCTTTGGGGGCCTCTTTGCGGGCCAATAATGACGCCCTGCGGCAGGCAAACGCCGAGGGACGGTTTGATGCCAGCCTGATCAATACCGGCTTGGAATTGCAGCTGGAACAAACTTTGGCCGAGCGCGAGGCGGACCGTATTGAAATGCAGGGAATACTGGATATGGTGCGGCCGCTGTTGCAAAAAGCCACGGAAACGGAGGCAGTGTGATGCCAGAGGTGAGCGTTGAAATCGGGGGACGGGAATTTCAAGTTTCGTGTCAGGACGGGGAAGAGCTGTATCTGATTTCTGCGGCACGTATGTTAGATGCCGAAGCCCAGGTTTTGGTGCAACAGATGGGGCGTGTGCCCGAAGCGCGCATGCTGCTGATGGCCGGTCTGATGCTTGCGGATAAAACTGCCGGACTGGAAGAGCGGCTCGATAAGTCTGAAACGCGTGCTGCGCAATATCTCGACGAATTGGGCGAATTGCGCAACGCGCCACCGCCCGAACCAAAGCGGGTCGAAGTGCCGGTGGTGCCAGACAATGTCACCGATTTGATGGCGGAGCTAGCGGCCAGGGCAGAAGCGATGGCCGCCCAGATTGAGGATATAAGCGCTCAGGATTGATCTGACGGGGACGTTCGGGGCACGGTTTGAGACCTGCCCTCTACGTATTTTCGACCTGTTCATGCCCGCTGTTGAAAGGTACTGGCCGCTACTTTATGACTAGGGTCAACCGTTGGCTTCGCGGATCTTGTTGGCTGCGTCTTTGTCAAACGCGATGCCTGATTGTTCCAACAGTGTATCCAGCTCGCCCGAGAGTGTCATCTCGGTGATGATGTCGCATCCGCCCACAAACTCTCCGTTCACATAGAGTTGCGGAATTG
>JAYQEA010000023.1:17489-24391 GCA_038138625.1 Roseivivax sp. | reverse complement strand
GTGCCAGACAATGTAACCGATTTGATGGCGGAGCTAGCGGCCAGGGCAGAGGCGATGGCCGCACAGATCGAGGACATAAGCGCTCAGGACTGATCTGCCGGGGACGACGGGGGCGCTCTTTGCGGTACGCCTCCGACCTATTCTTGACCTGTTTATGCCTGCCGCGGTGCAGGGGCACTGGCCGTTAGTCTGTACCCGGTATCAGCCGTTGGCTTCGCGGATCTTGTTGGCCGCGTCTTTGTCGAATGCAATGCCTGACTGTTCCAGCAATGTATCCAGCTCGCCCGACAGTGTCATCTCGGTGATGATGTCGCATCCGCCCACAAACTCTCCTTTAACATAGAGTTGCGGAATTGTCGGCCAGTCAGAATAGTCCTTGATTCCTTGGCGGATGTCTTCGTCCGCCAAAACGTTGATGTCGGAATATTCAACATCCATATAGTTCAGAACACCTGCGACGCGGCTGGAAAAGCCACACTGAGGCATGGATTTTGTGCCTTTCATAAACAAGACAACAGGGTTTTGTTTTACCGTCTCGTCTATTTGGGTCTGTGCATCAGTCATTTTCATTCTCCGAGCGACGGGTCCGTTCCGCGTCTTTTTTAATGTAAGGTCGGGTTGCGCCTACCACGATGATAAAGACCAGCGCCAGTGCGCCAAGGACAGGCCAGCTTTCCGCGAAATAACTCGCCATGGTTATACCTCCGGAGCGCGTGTGGTCAACGCAAGAGCGTGCACAGCACCATTGGGGCCGTCCATCTTGCCTTTTAACGCGGCATAGACAGCCCGCTGCTGCTGCACTCTGTTTTTGCCTCTAAAGCTTTCATCAACAACCTCGGCTGCGAAATGTACACCGTCGTCGCCCTGAACCACGATGTCAGCATTGGGAAAAGAGGCTCGGATCAGGGTTTCGATATCATGGGCGTCGATCGGCATGGGTAATCCTTTGGGCTGGTACCGGCTGTGTTGGAATTTAGGCCGAGTGGAGGGGTACTGCAAGGGACCGGCAGAACTGTTTGCATTTATCCGATAGAGCGCCCGTTGGGCGCACAGGTTTTTGGCACCAACTGACGCGGTCACTCCTTTTTGGCAAGGGTAAGTGGATGCGGCAAATGGGTCAGTAACCTAGACGCTCCTGGGCCTTGGCGGCGTCCCAGAGTGCGTCCATCTCCTCAAGCGTGCTGTCTTGCGGCCCAAGACCCTGCGAGGCCAATTCGGTCTCGATGAATTGGAACCTGCGAGTGAATTTTGCATTTGCGGACCGCAAAGCCTTTTCTGGATCGATATCCAGATGACGTGCGAGGTTGGCCATGACAAAGAGCAGGTCACCGAATTCCTCGGCCTGATGGTCGTCTTGCTGCGCATCGCGCAACTCTTGCGCTTCCTCAACCAGTTTATCAAGCACCTGCGTGGTTTCGGGCCAGTCAAACCCAACACGTGCGGCGCGATTTTGAAGCTTTATCGCTCTTGTCAGTGCGGGCAGACCCAAAGCAACGCCATCCAAAACACCGGTCTGCGCTTTGGCTGCCCGTTCCGCCGCTTTGACCGTTTCCCAGTCGCGGGTCTGCTGGTCCGCAGATTTGGCGTTGCTTTCATTGCCAAATACATGTGGGTGGCGGGCAATCATCTTATCGGCAATATCGTTGACTACATCTTCAAAACTGAAAAGGCCACGATCCTGTGCGATTTGGGCATGGAATACAGACTGGAACAGCAAATCGCCAAGCTCACTGCGCAATTCACTCCAATTTTGGCGACTGATGGCGTCTGCAACTTCGTAGGCCTCTTCGATTGTATAGGGCGCGATGGTGTCAAAATCCTGCTCCAAATCCCATGGACATCCGGTCTTGGGATTACGAAGTCGGCGCATGATCTCTAGCAACCGTTTCATGCCATCCGCGTGATCCTGAATTTGAACATCACTATCTGTCATGGACTTGGGCCTCGCTTTGGTGTTGTCTTTTTGGAGATGCGTCAAAAAAGGGGATGAGTCCAGAGATGGCCGTGATCAACAGGATTGCAGGATTTGCTGACGATATGACAGCGTGGCGTCGTCATTTGCATCAAAATCCCGAATTGGGGCTGGATTGTTATGACACCGCGCAATTTGTGGTGGCTCGGTTGCGCGAGATGGGAGTAGACGAAATTCACGAGGGCATTGCACGCACGGGTATCGTGGCGGTTATCAACGGACAGGGGCAGGGTCCAGTGACAGGGCTACGTGCTGATATGGATGCCTTGCCCATTCAGGAAGCAACCGGCGCTTCTTGGGCATCGACCCGGCCGGGCAAAATGCACGCATGTGGGCACGATGGACACACTGCCATGCTCTTAGGAGCTGCACGCTATCTGGCGGAGACCAGAAATTTCAAAGGGCGTGCCGTGTTAATTTTTCAGCCGGCAGAAGAGACGATCGGCGGTGGAAGGATAATGGTTGAAGAGGGGATTATGGACCGGTTTGGAGTCGAGGAGGTCTATGCCATCCACACCGATCCTTTTGCAGCTGCGGGTCAGTTGCGGACATGTGAAGGCCCGATCATGGCCGGTGTTGAAGATTGGCGTATAACCGTAAAAGGTGTTGGCGGTCATGCTGCATATCCACAAGCCACCCGCGACCCTATTCCAGCGGCACTGGCTATTGGCCAGGCATTAATGGCTATTCCGGCACGCGAAAGCGATACATTCGAACCGCTGGTGGTATCTATGACGACGATAAATGCGGGAGAAGCCACCAACGTCATTCCGGACACGGCGACGCTCACTGGAACGGTGCGATCGTTTAATGATGAACAGATGGCGCGCACCTTGAAGCGCATCCAACAGATTGCGGCCCAAGTGGCAGACGGCTATGGCGTGTCAGCCAATACGGAATTTGTGTTGGGCTACCCCGCAACAGTCAATCACGCCGCGCAAGCGCGCTATGCCGCGGAGATTGCGCGCGAGATAGCGGCGGATGTCCTGGACACCTTGACGCCAGAAATGGGTGCTGAAGATTTTTCGTTCATGCTTCAATCACGGCCTGGTGCTTTTTTGTTTCTCGGGCAAGGCGAAGGACCTTCGGTGCATCATCCCGAATTTGATTTCAACGATGCCGTAGCACCGGTGGGCGCGTCATATCTTGCGCGCTTGGTTGAAAGACGAGGGCAGTAGGCATGGCGCTAGAGGACGCTGAGACGCAAGTTGATACCGCTTTGAAGACTGGCGATCCCCGTGGCTTGAGTTTCGAAAATGTGTTTTCCGGTGTTCCGTCTTTTTTGCGCCGTCAATTGCGAACGGATGCTCAGGATGCACAGTTGGCGATTCTTGGCCTTCCTTTTGACCAAGCGGTGACCAATCGGCCAGGCGCCAGATTTGGACCCCGGGCAATTAGGGACGCATCGCTTTTGATGGCAGGGGATCCTCCGTTCGGCTGGGACTATGATGTGCTTACCAGCTGCTCGATTGTGGATTGTGGCGACGTGGCCTATGATTACGGGGTGCCGGAAGACTTTGCTAACCATGCGCAACGGCGTGTTTCCGAGATATTGGGAGCAGGCGCTGCGCCACTGATTTTAGGCGGAGATCATTCTGCAACTCTGCCTGTTTTGCGTGCCTGTGCCAAGTTTCACGGGCCTATAGCAATCATTCAGATCGACGCGCATACAGATACTTGGCCGGTTTCGGAAAAAGAGCGCATGTGCCACGGGACGTTTCTCGCGCGCGCCGTCAGAGAGGGACTTATCGACACCAATCGCTCCATACTGGTTGGGATCCGAACGCAATGTCCTGACAGTTGTGGGATCAAGATAATCACGGCCCCCGAATGTCACGCAATAACACCGAATGTACTTGCCGAAAGGATACGTGCTCGGGTCGGTGTTGGGCCCGCATATTTATCGTTTGATATCGACGGGATTGATCCCGCCTTTGCGCCCGGTACAGGAACACCCGTCATGGGTGGGCTGGTGCCTCAGCAGGCACTCGGCGTGTTAAGAGCATTGGCCGGAATACCTTTGGTGGGTGCGGATGTTATGGAGGTTTGCCCCCCTTATGATACGTCGGGCATTACAGCGTTGGCAGGGGCGCAAATTGGATTGGAACTGCTCGGTTTGCTGGGGTGGTCACGGGGTGGTCCGGGAACATGACTCAGCCAGACAACGTGAACAGATTTAAAAACAATCCATTGTTTGGCTAATGAGGATGGCACGCTACTCTTATTCGGCATGCCGGGCGTTTTGCGCCTGAACCCGAGTAAGTCGCGCCCGGGATCAAATTAGAAAAATAATGGGTCTGTTTTCAGAAAAATCAGATGCCTTTTGTGAGGTTTGTCTGCCTTGTCTTGGTAGTGACATTTCTCTGCGTTCATTTTTGCCGATCGATCAATACGAGACCCGTGCCGTGCGGCGACCCACACATGGTTGCAGATAAAATGCAAGGTCCGCACGTCTTGGTTCAGAACTGATCGGTGTCTTTTATCTTTAACTTTGAACTTCCAGAGATAAGAAGATCCAGGTTTAGAGCTTCTGGGAAACTCAAAAAAGTGACCTTTGGGCTGGGCCAAAACGCGCTTTGTCAGGCTCTTCGCGCTTTGTGCAGGCTGTAGCAAATGATTGATCCGGTTTTCTTTGAACACATGCGCTGTAGCGGCGTCTGACTTGGATATCGCGTGACCAAACTGTCCTGCTCAAGCCAAATCTTTAACCAAGCCAGCTTGCCAATTAAATTAATTAGCGCTAATTAAATGTCATGATTGATTCTGCAAAGCCAACACGCGGTCGACCACCGCGCTCTGATCGACCCGATACACGAGGTCGGATACTTGATGCCGCGTTAGAGGTTTTTTCCGAACGCGGTTTCGAAGGTGCAACGGTGCGCCAGATTGCTGCAAAAGTTGGCGTGAGCGATCCCGCTCTCTATGCCCACTTCAAAAGTAAAAAAGAGATTTTTGAGGCTTTAATCAAACTGGCTGGACCTGATCTGCTGGCAAGCGCAGGAACCTCTCTTACCTCGGAACAGGTGCCGATGCGGATCGCAATTCCACAGATTTTTGGCAACATTGTCGCGACCTGGTCTACACCTCGCGCCAGAGCATTCGCTTCACTTGTCCTTCGCATGGGGCCAGATGGGCTCGGCAATGTGCTCCGGGACGTATCTGAACAACTGCGACCGATTTTTGATGCTTGGCAAGCAGGCGGAGAATTACGCGCAGACATTCCCGTCGATGTTGCGATTTGGCAGGTAATCGGCCCACTCGCCGGACTTCGCATCACATATTTGCACGGTAATGCCAGCAAGGCCGACATTGAACATGCCAAGACACTGGCAAAAACACATTTGAAGATTGTTGCGCAAAGTCTCAGTCAACCCAGGAACATAGAAGAATAACCAAACAAGGTGAATCCCTCCAAATCGTGGGACCAAAGAACACATTCCCTGAAGTATCGCTGATCGAGCCTGCGCAGTCCGGCTACCTGATGCTGGCGATCGAGATCGACCATCGCCCACCGATCGGGTTCTTTTTGGAAAGCCAGCGCAAGAAGAAGTTTCTGGACAGGTTCAAGAATTTTGCGACCGCATTGGCACACGGTAACAATGTTTTAGACGCCAGCGTTTTCAAAGCCCTTATTGTCCCCCCCGGGCGCGGCGCGTTCTTGAAAAAACGTCCCGATGTCAAAATCGCAAAATTCGATGTTGTACTTTTGGTTGAGTTCGAAACCGTCGATGCCGCCAGAGACTATCAACACACTGGTGAATGGATCTCTCTGATGGCGGATGCGAAAGAAAACTCGCACAACCTTATGTGCATCTCAGCGTCAAACACACGCAGGATAGGCTCTGTTGATCACTCAAAGAATGGGGTCTTCTTGTTTAACTATTTCTATTCGGACAGCTTGGACACAAACCTTCAGGTGTGGAACTACACCGCGGGATGGTTTCAAGACCAAACCGGCCTCGACAATTCAACGGTTCTTTTACCCGATAAGGCAGCTCAAGTCCCTTATACTATTATCAATCACTGTCGTTGGGACAGGCTGCGCAATATTTTGCCGGCACTGTTGTTCAATAGGACGTTCAAGCCATTCGTGCTTAATAATTTTGAAAAGAACAACACGGCTGCGATGCCAATCCTGTATCAGCTTGCTTGATCTTCCCGCAAAACCATCCAAGGCATTTTGTACATGACGCAGCGTAGAAATCTGTGCGGCGTCATGGAAAGTTGCACAGTGCCTGATACCTAATTTGAAAATTGGGCGCAAAGCGACTGCACTTTCGTTTGTATGACGCTCTGGGATGGATCATTGCGAAAAGACTGAACAACGGACGTGTCATTTTCCATCAAACATTCCGTCAAAATGGCAAGCCAACCACAAAGACTACAAGGCTAACTTATATTCCACCGTTCCACGCTCAAACCGCTGTCAATCCATTTCATTGTGTGGGCGTCCTATTTCGAGGCTATATTGTGAATAGAAGCAAGATTGGATTTATTTTTCTCTGCGTTGGAGCAGGGGTTGCGATTTTTACCGCCTTGGCTCACGTGTCATGCATATTCCTTGGTGAGGGGTGCTATCGCTCGCAAATGGCGCCAGAGTTCATCATCCGGTCTGCTGAAAACGGTACGCTTCTTGCGCCAGCAGGTACGATTATCGTATCACTGCTGTTTTTATTTTGCGGCCTTTATGCACTGTCGGCCGCAAATGTCACAGTCAGACTGCCTTTGCTGAATGTGGCTATGTATTCAATATCTACCCTTTGTATTTTGCGGGGCCTTGCAACAATTCCTCTCGCAGTAGCTTTCCCCGAAGTGGTTGGCGCTTTTGTGATTATTTCCGGAGCAATATGGTTCCTCAACGGGGTTCTATTTCTATTCGGTTTTCGGCTCCGAAAAAATGTGATGTCTGAGTTGCCTGTCGCTCCCTAGA
>JAYQEA010000023.1:335-17479 GCA_038138625.1 Roseivivax sp. | reverse complement strand
CTAGACACCTGACCTGTTCATTTCCCGTTGTTTTGTTCCATGGTTAACGGGCGCAAGTGCGCAGTTATTGATGGCCCATAATGGAGCAGTTGACGTCCGCAGTTTCGCACTGGAAGTTCCGCGCTATTGCCCACATGGCACTGCATCTGAAAAATGTTTTACTGAGGGGAATTTTGACCAGAGTTTTAAACTGGACGTAAAGCACACCATATCGGATGCGACACGCGCAGCTCGCTCGTGACGTCGTATCATGGCTATGACGGGGTCACGTCTTTCGTCTGGGGTGACTGCTTAAAAATTTATGATGATATAATTGGCTTAAAAAGTTAAATCTAAAAGGTAATCTGTGCTGACACGCGGTGTTTGGCAAGCAGCACTGCCATAAGAAGGCCATCGGTGGGAACCCGCCACAGCTTTCAAATACGGCAGACTTGAAAGGGTGCTGCGCGGTCGGATACACGCTATTTGGCTGCATAGTGAGCGGTTGCCATCTAAATGCCAGGTGCGTAGGTATTGAAATCAAGACCCATTGATCGGAGGCAACAGCCCGATATGACCGTCAATTTATATCTGCTTACGCATAAATGTGGAAATAATTACATCCAGCAGGTTCACCGGATCGCCCGATCCGTTCCCTTCGTCAAATCAGTTCAGCCCGGCCAAGCGTATAATGTTTTAAAAAAGGATGCACCGCGCAGCGGGACATTTGTACGTTGCCGGAATTTTGGGCATGATCATGTCATGCAAGCGACGGCTCATGATCCAAGCCGCTTTCGCTTTGTCATCTTTACACGTCATCCGGCCAGCTTTGTGCTAAGCGCCACAAAATACCACCTGCGCGGAGGTGAGGCCTGGGCGACGACGCGCAAGCAGGAACATCTGGATGGTATGACGCTGTATGACGCGTTGCATGCCGCTAAAACGGAAGCTGATCAGCAAATAGTCGTTATGCGTCATTTCGTCGATCACTACCGCAGGCAATCCTCCCTCATGCGATTGTTAAGTGGTGACAATGCGATCCGATTAAAGACCGAGGATCTGTTTACCGAATCCAACGAAAGCTATTACCACGACATCGCGGAATTTGTCGGGATGAACGCCGGGTCCAGATACGCAATGGCGCTGATGAAAGCGTCACCCGCTTTTCGGGACAGCCTGCCGACGCATTCCACCGGCGCGTTTAAGGATAGCAGTCCTCGGGACCGTATCGTAGGAGAGGCGGGCGCCTATTACGACGAACATTTTCTCCCGTTTCAAGAAAAGCTTGAATATGTATGATCTGTGGCATGGCCCGTCATAGTCCCGACCTTGTCTGAACACTGGGAGGCGTCCCGCTGATGATACTTTCGCCATCAAAAGGGTTTTTATTCGTCCATATCCACAAATGCGCTGGACAAAGCATCGAGAAGGCTTGCGGGCCGCAACTGGGTCGTAACGATATCCTGCTTGGTGCCGACGCTGATCTTGACGCGGTCAAAACCGGCCAGGCCATGATTTCGGCCGCCACGGGCCTGAAAAAGCATTCCGGAGCGGCAGATATCCGCAACTGCATTGGCGCGACGTTATTTAACAGGCTCTTTCGATTTGCAGTTGTCCGTAGCCCCCATGAAAGGGCCTATTCACTTTATAAATATGTGATCAAGAACATTCTTAAATCGCCTGAGTTTCAGGAATACATGGCGCCTGTCGATCTCGACGTGACGGTTTGGTCGGACGTGATCGAATCCTTTTGGGGACGTGCCGGGATCCGGGTGACAGATGCCGAAGCAATCGTATCGGCGGAAACCTATCCTGCTGCTTTGTCCTTTATGAACAAGCGAAAGTTTAAATGGGCCGCGACCAAAGGGGTGCTTTCGACAAAGGACTTTGACAGCTGTATCCGCTCGCCCCTGTTTCAAAGCGATGCTGGGTTCAAGCCACAAGTGCAGAAACTGTGTGATCCCGACACAAAGGATCTTTTGATACCTAATCTCATCAAGATCGAAGATCTTTCTCGGGAGTGGCCGTCGCTGTGCAACAAGATTGGAATCACGGCTGACCTGCCTGTTGATAACGTCTCCAAAGACCCCACCAAGTCTCCTTTGTCAGAGGCCGCAATTTCGTTCCTGAAAGTCCGCTTTGCAGAGGATTACGCGCTTTTGGGCTATTAGGAACCGGGGTTACAGTATGTCGTCCTGAACGTTCCGGGCTATATTTCCTGATGGTTGTATCGGGGGAGAGATCAAACAGTTTCGGCGATGCATGTTTATAAGTTGAGCGGATTTTGTCACAAGGAACCAACTGTCTGCTGATGATGCAGTGTCCTTGCTTGCCGTATTAACAAATTACTGAACCACCCCTTGTTGGCAGGAGGCCCTAACTCTTTTGCTGGACGGGGCCTCAAACACAAGGCAGCGAACCCATATGCGCCACACCGGTGCCGATTGGCCCGCATGAACTGCCAATCTATGTGGCTGCACCCGACGTGTACTTGGCAAATAACATCGGGCGATGTGTCCTTGCAGGTTGTGTCGTCTGGCAATTAACTTTTTGCCGGCCCTATAGAATTTCGTCGACCCGCTATCACGCAAAAGCAGCAATGCCTGTCCTGTGACAGAGCGCCGGGATGCTTTGCTCTGAAATTATGTCCAAAGAACTGACCTTCGCGTTACAAGTCGATATGGATGATTACCACGTAAACCAAAACCTGTCGTATCGTCTTGTGGGTCCTCCCAAAACAGCGTCTGGGGGCGCTAAACGTCATGTTTATGCAAACCAGATGGAACTGTTCAAAAGTCTGCGCACCAGATGAGGTTGTCCACTCACGCCCATGCGGGCGAACAAAGACTTAGAGCAGGTCCGTGTGCTTTCCTCGGTCCAGCCCAGCATCGCTGAGGCCGACTTCAGCGAATGACCGTCGCAGATCAATATAGCGAGGCGAGCTTCACTGTTGCTGACCCCGAAATGAAGCGCCACCGCCTGTGCAGATATTACTGCGCATTGTGGTGCTGTCCTGAACCGTGCGAGGATCGCCGGTGCATGATCGTACTCGATCCGCGTCAGTAGCATTTCGCCTTGCTTTAAAGAAAGAACCGAAGGCTCCCCCCCAACCACTGTTTTCGAATAGGCCTCGGTGAATTCGGATGCGATTGCCGGGTCCTCGAACGTCAGCGGCAGTCCCTCGGCCACTTGGAAGCCAGTCACCAAGTGCGCCGAGACCCGTAAGATCTTTGCTGTTCTATCAAGAATCAGCCATCCCCCACCTAACGACGCAAGCATCGTCTCGTCGATTTTGCTAAGGGCACATTCACGCTGCCGATCAAGCCATAGCCCCATGGCTTGTCCAAGGAATGGTGCGAGGTTATGCAGCATCTGACCATCAGCACTGCGGAAATCGCGGTCATGTGTGCTGCGATTGATGCTCAGCGTCAGACGGGCGCCGTGAGTGGTGCGAACTTTGATCCTGCGCGTCGGGACATTCTCGTCTTTAAACGCGGGCAGGCTGTCTTGCGAATAAACACGATCAAACCGCAGCGTCTGACGTAATAACGGATCATCAACACGAACAGCTCCGTCAGACCAGCTTTGTGTTTGGTTCGGCAGATCCAGATCCAAAGATGCACACTCTGCCCGGGTCACCTGTCGCAAAGACGACAAAAACCCCGACCAGGAGTCGTGGGCATCAGATTGCGTTTCAGCAAAGAGCGCGCGGATCAGCTGTGTTTGATCATCAAAAGTTTCCATGCGGTCCATATTACCTCCCATATGGGAGATGCGCCATGTATTTGCCTGCATTAACACGCCGGCGATCGCAATTTGTTTGGCAATACAATTATGACAATGAAAACACTGACGCACCTGCAACGTCTCGAGGCAGAAAGCATCCATATCCTTCGTGAAGTGGTGGCCGAGGCCGAGCGTCCGGTGATGCTTTATAGCGTCGGCAAAGACAGCGCCGTCATGCTTCATCTGGCAAAGAAAGCTTTCTATCCTGCACCGCCGCCTTTCCCCCTGATGCATGTCGATACAACGTGGAAGTTCCGCGATATGTATGCGCTGCGCAACAAGGCTGCGAAGCAGGCCGGTATGGACCTCATAATCCACCAAAACCCCGAAGCCAAAGAGCGCGGGATAAACCCCTTCGATCACGGCTCGCTGCACACTGATATGTGGAAAACCGAGGGCTTGAAGCAGGCTCTTGATTTGCATGGCTTCGACGTAGCTTTCGGTGGCGCCCGCCGGGACGAAGAAAAATCCCGCGCCAAAGAGCGCGTCTTTTCGTTCCGCTCTGCCAACCAACGCTGGGATCCAAAAAATCAGCGCCCCGAACTCTGGCAGCTCTATAACACCCGCAAGTCCAAGGGCGAAAGCATCCGCGTGTTTCCGATTTCGAACTGGACCGAGCTGGACATCTGGCAATACATCCACCTCGAAGGCATCGAGATCGTCCCTCTGTATTTATCCGCTCCGCGCCCAACCGTAAAGCGCGACGGCCTTATTCTCATGGTTGATGATGATCGATTCCGGCTCAAGCCCAACGAAACGCCGGAAACGCGCTCTGTACGTTTTCGTACGCTTGGCTGCTACCCGTTGACGGGGGCCGTAGAAAGTACCGCTACCACGCTCCCCGAAGTCATTCAGGAAATGCTGCTGACCACGACCTCAGAGCGTCAGGGCCGCGCCATTGATCACGATCAGGCCGCCTCGATGGAGAAGAAAAAGCAAGAAGGTTATTTCTAAGCGCCCAGCGCCCGCTTTCCCCTGTTCCAGTTTCACCCCCCTTAGAGGTGACCCAAATGACTACCAAAGACCCGATCTACAAAACCGACGCGCTGATCGCCCAAGATATCGACGCCTATCTTGACGCGCACCAGAACAAGACCATGCTGCGCTTTATCACCTGCGGATCTGTCGACGATGGAAAATCCACCCTCATCGGCCGCTTGCTTTATGACAGCAAGGTGATCTTTGAAGACCAACTCGCAGCCCTCGAAGCCGATAGCAAACGCGCAGGCACCCAAGGCGGCGAAATTGATTTCGCGCTTCTGCTCGATGGCCTCGCTGCCGAGCGGGAGCAGGGTATCACCATCGACGTGGCCTATCGGTTTTTTGCCACCGAAAAGCGCAAGTTCATCGTCGCCGATACACCCGGCCATGAGCAATACACCCGTAACATGGTCACGGGCGCCTCGACGGCCGATCTGGCGGTGATCCTGATCGACGCCCGCAAAGGCGTTCTCACTCAAACCCGTCGCCACAGCTACCTCGTGAACCTTATAGGCATCCGTCATGTTGTTCTGGCGGTGAACAAAATGGACTTGGTGGACTACAGCCAAGAGGTCTTCGACAAGATTGTCGAGGATTACGGTACTTTCGCGCGTTCCATTGGCATCAACGATTTTACCGCGATCCCGATGTCCGGCTACAAGGGCGATAATATCACGGGTCCCAAGGGCAATACCCAATGGTATCAGGGCACCGCGCTTTTGCCCTATCTTGAAACTGTCGCGGTGGATGTAACGTCGGATCAGGCCAAGCCTTTTCGCCTGCCTGTCCAGTGGGTCAACCGCCCCAATCTCGATTTCCGGGGCTTCGCAGGCCAAATAACCAGCGGCACTGTTCGTACAGGGGATGCTGTGCGTGTGCTCCCGTCTGGCAAGACCTCGACAGTGTCGCGCATCGTAGCACCAGAGGGGGACCGTGATCTGGCAGTTGCCGGGGAATCCGTCACAATCACGCTCGCTGATGAAATCGACTGCTCGCGCGGCCAGATCATCGTCGCAGCCCAAGCGCCTCTCGAAGTTGCAGATCAGTTCGAAGCCGCGCTGGTCTGGATGGACGAAGTGGAGATGGTTCCGGGGCGAGCCTATTTGCTAAAGATCGGTACGCAAACTGTCTCTGCCACAGTTCACCAGCCGAAATACGAGATCAACGTCAACACGCAGGAACACCTCGCGGCGAAGACGCTCGATCTGAACGCCATTGGCATCGCAAATATCACGACCGACCGCGAAATCCCCTTCGCGCCCTATATCGAAAACCGCGATCTGGGCGGCTTTATACTTATCGACAAGATTACAAACCGCACTGTTGCGGCAGGAATGATCCAATTCGCGCTTCGCCGCGCCCAGAACATCCACTGGCAAGCCACAGATATCACGCGCGACAGCCATGCCGCCATAAAAAACCAGACGCCCGCCGTGCTTTGGCTTACAGGTCTTTCTGGCTCTGGTAAGTCGACCATCGCCAATATCGTTGAAAGAAAACTGGCGCGGATGAACCGCCACACCTTCCTTCTTGACGGTGACAACGTGCGCCATGGGCTGAACAAGGATCTGGGCTTCACCGAGGCCGACCGCGTGGAAAACATTCGCCGTGTCGGAGAGGTGGCCAAGCTGATGGCAGATGCGGGCCTGATTGTAATCACGGCCTTCATCTCGCCCTTTCGTTCGGAACGTGACATGGTCCGTTCCATGATGCAGCCCGGCGAGTTCATCGAGGTTTTTGTCGATACGCCCCTCGAAGTGGCCGAAGCCCGCGATGTGAAGGGACTCTATGCCAAGGCGCGTTCAGGCCACTTAAAGAACTTTACTGGTATTGATAGCCCCTACGAAGCGCCGGAGCACGCTGAAATCTGGATCGATACTACGGAAATGACGGCTGATGAGGCGGCAGATCTGATTATCACCCGGTTGATACCATGACTGGATTTGTCACCCTATTGCCAGAATGCCCGCACCCAATTTACAGGGCATTGGGGTAAGCACAGTCGACAATGTTGGCGGTTGATTTTGAAAAGTTCTTCTAACAAGCGCCGACATGAGCTTACAGCTGCGACGCCATTCTAAAGACCCCGAAGTCGAGCACCTTGTTGCAGAGGCGCACCTTGATTACGACACGCTGGAGGCCATCACGCGCGGTGATCAAGACCGGATGCAGTTGATGAGCGAGCCCTATGGGGCAAACATTGCTGTGGGTACAGGTTTCAAATGCGGTCGTTCTAAACGACATCTTGTGTTGGAAATTCAATGCAGGTGAATTTGGTAGGTCACGTGGGAAGTTTACCGTGAAATGCCGTCGGTCTGATACCAGCGCGGGGCATCGGCGGTCATATGCTGACGCGTCGACGTTTCGCTTGGTAGGTGCTATGGGTGGCGGCCACGACATGGAGCAATGTGCGCTGACACACCGCATGGAGCTTTGACAGAACGTTGGGGACATCGACTGTCAGAAACCCGCGGTTACAGATCAGCATTTTGCCGGGTTCGGCCTGCACGATCCATGCGCAGCGGCTGACCTTAATCAGACTGCCAGCGATGCAGACTGGCCCCATCCCGTCAGCCGCGAGATCAAGGCTGGCAATCATCTTGCCGCATACGCATATGCCATCACCAACCCGTGCAGCCAGCAGTCCGGCAATGACAAAACGATTGTAAAAAATTCATTTAGATACCTGCCGGTGGTATCCTGCTAGGCCTGAAAAAGCGCGGATCGTTGTCCACAGGTTCCTTTCTCAATGCAGGTGGTGATATCGATTTTCAACGTCAAAAGTATAAGCGCCTGTGCGTGCTCATGCCCCGGTCACAAAACAGATTTTTCAAACGATCCCACTTGCAAATCTGCACGACAGTGCCACACTTAAACGCCCTGACCCGCGCGAGGTGAGCCGTAAATTGGTGCACCTTCTTATTACGCCATGAAAAATGGCCTGAATTGTGAAGAGTAGCGGCAAGCCAAGAGGTTTTTTCGGGTGGGTGGATACGGTGAGGGTCACACAGCAGATAGCCTGAAGTAAAAAAATGGCCGTGCATTCGATACATACAGGATAAAGCGTTTGGATTGGCTTAGAGATTGTCGATGCGCAGACAGGGTATGGTGACGCAACAACCAAGAGATTGCCGCATGTGATACCGGAGTAGCGGGATGCTTTGAGGCTGGATTACCATATGTGGCTGACCGGTGGCGTTTGGGATCCCTCCATGCAAACTGTTCCACTAACACGTACTGGTGCCTACAATTCTTTCAGTGGCTTTATCGAGCGTGTTTGGGTGTTTTGGTGCAGATAGACGGTGCCTCGGCTTTCATTTGCACGATGTTTCCGCCGGTTTCGAACATGCGGCGGGTATTGAATTTGTCCGTCTATTTCACGGTTAATAGGAATGAACGGAATCGGAGAAAGCGGTTTTTGTGATTAAGGTGCTTTCAGACAAAGCCGAACGGCATGGCTGTGCGTGCAGACAGAGGCACAAGTGGGTCTGAGTTTCGAAGCCGATTTCTGATTTGCTGAATAAATTGACGCATGCGGAATCTGGCGATTTAAAAATTGGCGTCTGCCAAAAACAGAAGCCGTGAACCTTTGATGCCTAGCATCAATGTGCTCAGCCTTCGCTAGGTGTGGCGTATGGTGCGTTGTTCAAGACGGCTTGTCACGACCATGAAGGAGGTGATTGGATGGGGCTCAGATCCGCAAGCATGGGCACATTTTGGCGCATTGGATCTCTTTTCAGGGTGATTGCGTGTTCTGCATGCCTCTTCATGCTTTCCTTGCAACCGTCCCCAGCTGATATGTCAGACTTGGAATTTGAAGACAGGATGCGCGCCTATATACTCACGCACCCTGAACTTATCCTCGAGGCACTGGAGATATTATCCGAACGCGAGCGCCTTCAACAACAACGTGCCAAAATCGCGATCTACAGGGATATTTTTGACGAAACCCCGGCTCTGGGAATAGGTCCAAATCCGGCCGAACATGTCGTTATAGAGTTTTTTGACTACCGCTGCGTGCCGTGCAAGACGCTGCATCCAAAACTAAGGGCCGTGCTACAAGAACATCCAAACATACGCGTCGAAATGCGGCACCTTCCGATTTTATCACCAGGATCCGAACGTGCAGCGCGCTTTGCGCTCGCCGCTAAGAACATTGGTAGTCCTGAGCAATACCGTGCGGTGCACGAGGCACTGTGGAAACTTGAGGGGCCATTACGGGAGCCTACGTTCCGTCAGATCGCAGAGGCTGAGAACCTGAATTGGTCTAAAATAAAAATTGCCATGCAAAGCGATGCTGTATCTGCGCGCATTGATAAAAACCGCAATATTGCAATTGATTTGGACATTCTTGGCACGCCTGCTTTTGTAACCCCCACTTCGGTCAGGTTCGGATCAACCGAAGCGGAGGGTCTGGTGGCGGAATGGCTCAATCAATAAAGGCTTTTTCCACGACAAAGTGTTTTGGTTCGGAATTCGCACCCTCGGCCAGGCCATGGTCTTTGCAAATTGACATAATATCCTTGTTCAGAGCAAGGTTGCCGCAAATCATGACGCGGTCATCTGCTGCGTTCCATTTCGGTAACCCAAGTGCAGAGAACACACGCCCATCGCGTAAATGATCGCTGATCCGGCCCTCGATGTCTGAAGGTTCTCTTGTCGTCGTGGGATAGTATTTTAACTTGTCCCCCACCAGCTCTCCAATCAAGGGATCATCGGGCAATTCCTCGATTAACTTGCGTCCGTATGCCAATTCATTCTTTGTGCGGCAGGTATGGGCCAGAATAACCTCGTCATACTGCTCGTAGGTCTCGGGATCGCGCAACAGGGACGCAAACGGGGCAACGCCGGTGCCAGTGCAAACCATCCACAAACGCTTGCCTGGCAAGAGTGCGTCCAATACCAGTGTTCCAACGGGTTTTGGACGCAGGATTATCTCGTCTCCAGGTGCGATTTTTTGTAGGCGCGATGTCAAAGGACCATCTGGTACTTTGATAGAGTAGAACTCTAATTCATCATCCCAGTTCGGGGACGCGATAGAGTACGCCCGCAGCAGCGGTCTGCCATCCTCTTTCAGCAAACCGATCATTACGAATTCGCCAGAGCGAAAGCGCAACGATGCGGGACGCGTGACGCGGAAAGAAAAGAGTGTCTCGGTCCAATGCTGCACAGACGTAACGGTTTGAGCGTCTGGCGTGACCTTGGTGGGGGTGGTGATTCGAACATTCATCTCAGCATCCTTTAGGCTGCGTCTTGGGCGGGTTTTTCCGAAAAATGGCTCTCTAGCTTTCCATCCAGCCCGTCCATGTCGTCCGCAGCGGGCAGGGGGTCCTTTGCCTGCGTGATTACAGGCCAGATTTTTGCGTATTTTTCATTAAATGTGACCCATTCTTCCATTCCATCTTCGGTATCGGGACGGATTGCGTCAGCCGGGCACTCGGGTTCGCAGACACCGCAGTCGATACACTCAACCGGATCAATGACCAGCATGTTTTCACCCTCATAAAAGCAATCCACAGGGCAGACTGAAACGCAGTCGGTATATTTGCAGGCAATGCAGTTGTCAGTGACGACGAATGTCATGGCGCTCTCTCTTTGTTGTTTTGCGCATGGTGCCGCGGCGCAGAAACCTTGTCCGTAAACAAATTGCTATTGCGCGATTCTGCATTGCGGCACGTTGGGACAAAAGATGGAGACCGCTATGATTGATCGCCTGTCTGCAACGCCAGACTGTCAGAAACTGATCGTTGAATGGAAAAATGGGGCCACGACGGAGTTACCGGCGTCGGTCCTGCGGCGCGAGGCGCGTGACGCCTATTCGACACGGGCGCGCTTGGATCACGGTGAGATTGCAGTCGCAGACGGTTTGACCATTACGAACCTCGTACAAGTCGGGCCGGCAGGCGTAAACGTCCATTTTTCAGACGGTCACGACCGCGCCATCTACCCTTTTGTCTATCTTCGCGAACTTTCTGACCAATACGGAAATTAATTGACATTTGCCGCACCGCAGCAGCGGGCAGATTGGCATCAACAAAACATGACTGGAGTATTTTATGGATGAAATACTGGATGGAACAACGCAGATCGATTGCGATATCCTGATAATAGGTGGCGGCACGGCCGGCCCAATGGCGGCGATAAAAGCCAAACGCAAAAACCCAAAAGCAAATGTGGTCTTGCTGGACAAAGCGAACGTTAAACGCTCTGGCGCGATTTCGATGGGCATGGACGGTTTGA
Organism: Roseivivax sp.; assembly: GCA_038138625.1. Classification (GTDB taxonomy): domain Bacteria; phylum Pseudomonadota; class Alphaproteobacteria; order Rhodobacterales; family Rhodobacteraceae; genus JAQXDR01. The sequence continues at coordinate 6,493 of JAYQEA010000023.1, read as the reverse complement.
ACAACTCTGTCATTCCCGGATATGCCACGCCCGAACAGTATACAAAGGAAATCACCATCGCGAATGATGGTATTGTGGATCAAAAGGCGGTCTACAGGTACGCCGAAGAATGTTACAGCATCATCGAAGAGCTGGATCAGTTCGGCATTCGATTTCAGAAAGATCAAAACGGCGAGTATGACGTTAAAAAGGTGCATCACATAGGCACCTATGTGCTGCCCATGCCCAATGGCGATACTGTTAAAAAGGCACTCTATCGTCAGTTGCGCAAAGCACGGATCAATATTGTCAATCGGTATATGGCGACCCGTCTGCTAACCGGTGACGGGCGGATTGCGGGTGCGATATGTGTAAACACCCGGACGGCAGAATTTCTGGTCGTACGCGCCAAGGCTGTCATCATGTCGCTTGGGGCGGCGGGACGTCTTGGACTGCCCTCCTCCGGTTATTTATATGGGACTTATGAAAATGCGTCCAATTCGGGTGAGGGGTATTCGATGGCCTATCACGCCGGCGCTGGTCTTGCGAACCTGGAGTGTTTTCAGATCAATCCCCTGATTAAAGACTACAACGGCCCAGCTTGCGCTTATGTCGCGGGACCCATGGGGGGGTATACGTCGAACGCGCAAGGCGAGCGGTTTATCGAATGCGATTACTGGTCCGGCCAGATGATGCAGGAATTTTATGATGAATTGCAGGGAGGTAAGGGGCCGGTTTATCTTAAGCTCAATCACCTGGCCGAAGAAACAGTGGCCGAGATAGAGCGTGTTCTGCACATCGTGGAACGCCCCACACGTGGGCATTTTCACAAGGGCCGGGGTACTGACTATCGCAAAGAAATGATTGAGATGCACATCTCTGAGATCGGCTTTTGTTCCGGCCACTCTGCGAGCGGTGTTTTCGTAGATGAGCGCGCCCGCACCACAATTGATGGGCTTTATGCGGCAGGCGACATGGCAAATGTGCCGCATAACTATATGTTGGGTGCCTTCACCAATGGGGCCTTCGCCGGCCTAGACGCGGTAGATTTTGTTCAGGATGTCGACTTTGCCGAGTTCGATATGGGCGAAGTGGATGCAGAAAGAACGCGCGTTCTTGCGCCGACGAAGCGAGACGACGGCATACCCCCCAACCAGATCGAATACAAAACCCGTCGCTTCGTAAACGACTATCTGCAGCCGCCTAAAGTAACGGCCAAGATGGAACTTGCTCAGCGCAGATTTGAAGAGGTCCGTCACGATATGGAGTCTGAGATGTACGTGCGCGACAGTCATGAATTGATGCGCTCTCTCGAGGCGTCGGCGATCATGGACTGTGCTGATATGGCAGCTGCGGCTTCGCTGTATCGGACCGAAAGCCGTTGGGGCCTGTATCACAACAGGGTCGAGTACGAGCGTGACGACGACAACTGGTTCTGCCACACAATCTTGACCAAGGGTGATGATGGCAAACCAGCGCACAGAAAGAAGGCTGTCGACGACTACATTGTTGAAATCAATGATGATGAAAAAGATGCCTATAACAATCAACGTGTAACCAAAACGGTTGCGGCAGAATAAGGAAGACTGTTATGCCTCTGGCTCAAACCTCCACTATTGTTCCTGTCGTCGTTGATGATTCACTTTGCATTGCTGACAAAGGCTGCACTGTGTGTGTCGATGTCTGTCCACTGGACGTCCTACGCATTGTCGAGGGACCTGATGGTAGCCCCATAACGGCGCATATGAAGTATGATGAATGCTGGTACTGCATGCCATGCGAGGCGGACTGCCCCACCGGGGCGGTCACTGTGAACCTGCCATTTTTGTTGAAGTGAGACGGATATGAATGCTCTGTTTGAAGATTTCGACGAAATCGGTGAATTGGCCGAGGGGCTGGAAGATCCATCCCCTGGTGCGCGTATCATGGCGGTCATTGAACTTGGTGATAGCGCAGATCCCGCTGCGATTCCCTTTCTTGCGCGTGCCATTGCCGATGACGCACCAGGTGTTCGCAAACAAGCAGCACAGGCTCTTACTGATTTTGATGGCCCGGAAACTGCTGCTGCCCTCGTCTCGGCATTGACGGACGCCGATCCGGCAGTTGTCGAGGCTGCTGCACTCAGCCTGACCGAACTTAAGGACCCCGCATCCGGCGATGCGATCCTGCCCCATCTCGGTGACGACAACACGGTCAAGTTGCGGGCGTGCCTGGCTGGGATCAAGGAACTGCGTCGGCCAGAATCCATGGGTCCGGCGATTACTGCGTTGCAACATTCCGATGCAGCAGTTCGGATCGAAGCGGTTGGTGTGATTGGCTGGTTGCAGGATGAAGGATCATTGCCTGCGCTTCGCGACGCCGCAAAAGACACAGACACGCAGGTGCGCCGTACGGCGCTCGCGGCCTTGGGGTTTTCGAAATCTGATCATGCAGAAGCGACATTGATCAAAGGCCTTGAGGATCCCGAATGGATGGTCCGGGAAGCTGCATCAGAAACTTTGGCAAAGGCAGGCGGCACAAAATGTGTGCCTGTGCTTCGCGCCGCACTAAGCGATGATTACTGGCAGGTCCGGGTTAAGGCTGTCCGGTCGCTTGGTAAATTGAACGCGAAAGAGGCAGCAATCGAAATTGCCCCAATGATGGATGTTCCAGTGCCTAATTTACGAAAGGAATGTGCCGCTGTTTTAGGCGAAATGGCGGTACCTGAAACCCTGCCTTTCCTTAAAAAATACAAAGATGACCCTGACCCCGATGTACGCAAGAACGTGCGCTGGGCGTTGGGCAAGATGGGCATCGAATAGTCATTTAAATCGGCTCTACTCCTCAAATTTTATGCACTCTTTGGTGAACGCCAAGGGGTGCGTTTTTGCGTCAATAAAACGATTTAAAATATTGATAATATTGTATAAAATAAATGCACGATTCTTAGCCATTTTTCTGTTTTTTATTAATTAGCGGCTAAATTTATCTCCAGTCATTCGAATTCGCGCCCATTAAATGTGCTTTCGATATTTATGCCAAATTTACCTCCGAAAATACTGCGTTTTTGATCCTGAGGCTTGGATACTGGGACCTGTATCCACGCACCGACGCAGACACGGAGAGAAACATGGGACGTAAGTTAAGTTTGAAATCTACGCTGCTATCAGCGGCAATCCTGCCATTCGGCTTTGCCTTGCAAGCTGAAGAAATCAAGATCGCAGTTGGACATCAATCGATGTGTACCGACACCTATACCGCGGGTATCGTGATTAAAGAACTTGGTTTGCTGGAAAAACATCTGCCTACGGATGGAAAATATGCAGATGCGGAGTATGACGTGAGCTGGGCTGATTACAGCTCGGGTGGACCGATCACGAACCAAATGCTCGCCAACAAGCTGAACTTTGGCGTCATGGGGGATTATCCTTTGATCGTAAACGGCGCGAAGTTTCAAGAGACAGACAGTCTGCGCACAGTGTATGTTGCAGGAACAGGCTACAACCTGAAAGGGTCGGGCAATGCCATCGTCGTGCCCGCTGACAGCGATCTGTTCTCAATTGATCAGCTAAAGGGCAAACAAATTTCGACACCTGTCGGTTCTGCCGCTTGGGGAATGCTGTTGAAAGCGATGCAGGATAACGGCATTCCGACGTCCGAATACGTGCTCAAGAACCAAAGCCCTGCGGTTGGTGCCGCAAATATCGCCGCGGGCAAGATCGACGCACATTCCGATTTCTGCCCTTGGTCGGAAATTATGGAATATCGCGGAACGGGTCGAAAGATTTACGATGGTTCAGAGACGGGCGTGCCCTATCTGCACGGCGTTGTTGTGCGTCAGGATTTTGCCGAAGAGTACCCCGAGGTTGTTCAAGCCTTTATTAAGGCGGTTTATGAGGCAGGCGAGTGGATCCGCGAAGACCCCATGCGTGCTGTAACCGAAATGGAATCCTGGACGGGGGTCGAGAAAGAGGTTCTGTACCTTTACTTCTCAAAAGGTGGTCATCTGACGCTTGAGCCGTCGATCAAAACAGAATGGGTTGACGCGCTGAAATTTAACCATGGCGTTTTGGTCAAAGAAAAAGCCATTCCGCCATTGGATTTTGACGCATGGATCACTGAGGATTATCTGAAGGCAGCCTATGCCGACATGGGCGTCGACTATGAGGCGGACAAAGCCATGATGGTTGACCCAGAGGTTGCCAATCAGGGGCTACCCATGGAGATCTGGCATTCCCGCGATGGCGTTAGCACGTTTGCAACAGCGCCAGAGTTCCTGAAGGGCATGGCAGATATTCGTGCGACAGCGGCCCTGGTGAACGCCACCTATGTCTACGACGTTGAAACGGGCCTGAAACTGTTTGGTAAGACAGCATTCTGGGTCAAAGCGGGCGATGACTATGCAACCTTCCTGCGCAAGGGAGAAGCAGAGGCCTACGCAAGCGCGAATGCAGGTGCGGTCATCACTTTTGACGAAGCGATTGCTGAATTCGCCTCTGAAAGCTGATTCATCACCGACATAGATCTTGGGCGGGAAACCGCCCGAGATCCTCTTTGACCTTCAAGCTCCAACCTAGACGGAAGGCAACCCCATGCAGTCACTCGCAAAAATCGATGAAGAACAAACGGAAACAGAACAAAAACCCACTGTCACAGCTGCACCAGTCGCCGCAGCGCCCAAACTACCCCGCATCCCACAGCAGCTTTTGCAAAATGTAGGGATTGCGTTTTTGTCGCTTAGTATCGGTGTTTTGTTGTGGCACATTGCGACGGAAATCAACCTCGATTTCTATATCAACTTCTCGAATGTGCCAGCACCTCTCAAGGTCTTTACCGCCTTTATCGGCCACATTCAGACAGAGATTTTTTGGACCCATATTGGCGTCTCGATGCGCAGAATTCTCATCAGTTATGCAATCGCGGTGGTTTTGGGCATTGGGATCGGCTTGATCATGGGACGATCGCGGATCGTGCGTGCTTTTGTTATGCCTTACATCGAAGTGATCCGTCCAATACCGGCGGTGGCGTGGATCCCATTGGCTATTCTAATGTGGCCCACAGAAGAAAGTTCCATCATTTACATCACATTTCTAGGGGCTCTTTTTCCGATTGTTCTTAATACGTTGCATGGAGTGGAACAAACGCCCGAGGTTCTTGTGCGCGCGGTACAATCACTGGGGGCGTCGCGGGTGGATGTGTTCCGCCATGTTGTGATCCCAGCAGCCTTGCCGTCCATCGCGGCAGGATTGGCCATCGGCATGGGCGTTAGCTGGTTTTCGTTATTGGCAGGCGAGATTATATCGGGTCAGTACGGAATAGGCTATTTTACCTGGAACGCCTATAGCCTGATTAATTATCAAGACATTGTGGTCGGTATGCTGGTGATTGGTGGCTTGGGCACTGCATCAACAGCAGCCGTCAAATACGCGACATCGCCAATGCTTAAATGGCAAAAGAGGGTGCGCTAATGGCAGCCCTCACAACACTTGGCCAAGCAGTACTGCACAATTGGCGGCGTATGATTTTGACCGGAATTCTCTTTGCGCTGTTGATGCAGATCCTGATGATGATCGCCCTTATAGTGCGGTTTCAGGCGTTACCGAATTATGTCGTTGGATACGACTGGATTGGCAACGTCATACATATTGTGCACTCAACACCATCGTGGTCGGATATTCTGCCCATCGTTAATCAGGAATGGCTGATTGAAATTGGCCGGATGAACTACGACTACGGAACAGGCATATCGGAATGGAGCCTGAATGTAGTTCCAACGCGGTTGATGGTTTTGTTCGTGCTGGGGGCTCTTGTTGCGCTTTGCCTTAGCTTGCTGCGCGCGGATCGCTGCGATGCGACGACACAGACCACACTGCGTTCAACCACGACAATTGGAACAATTTTGATTGCGATGACCAACGCCACGATGAGCTGGGTTGTCTGTTGTGCGGCACCGTCATGGGTTGTTGGTTTGGCAATGTTGGGGCTTGGGGTGTCAACGTCGCTCGCCCTTGAATCCATGGGACCCGCACTCAACATCGTGGGCTTTGGATTGTTGATCAGCACCGTTGCCTTTCTGGTTTGGCGCAAAACGCGCCGCTCGCAATTTCTATCAAGGAGCATAACACATGCTTGATGTTTTGAAGTTCAAACGGCCCGATGGCGCGCCAACGCCCAAAGCAAATCAGGGCGAAATCAAGATT
>JAYQEA010000023.1:0-305 GCA_038138625.1 Roseivivax sp. | reverse complement strand
ATACCGGGCGGTGGAGACCACGTCGATCGATATACGGGCGGGCGAGTTTGTATGTATTTTGGGGCCATCTGGTTGTGGCAAGTCCACGCTGCTGAACGCTATTGCGGGATATGTGAAGCCAACCACCGGCAGCGTCACTGTCGACGGTGTCGAGGTAAAAGGCCCCGGTCCGGATCGAGGTATGGTTTTTCAACAATATTCGTTGCTCCCATGGAAAACGGTTTATGAAAATGTTGCCTTTGGCCCCAAAATGGCTGGTGCATCCCGAACAGAGGCGGGATCCGTTGCGAATACATTTCTCGGTC
>JAYQEA010000022.1:0-42635 GCA_038138625.1 Roseivivax sp. | reverse complement strand
CGTTGAACTCGGGAGAATGGTTCTTTCGCTTCTTCATTCTGGATCACTGCTTTCGCCATGCGATCCACCGAACCGACTGGTCCGAATTTTTGAGACCACCTCTGAATTCCAGCCTCTAAAACTTCGTATCTTTCTGGTATGCGTAATCTTGCCAAAAGGTCATCATGCTCTTTATCTCAACTTACGACAAGCCGAATTGCCTTGGCGTAGCTGACATCTCCACATGGCATCTGCCACTTGGATATACCCAACAGTTCCCGAAACTGATCAGGTATTGGCGTTGGTGGTAATACCGCCCACGGTTTATTTTTAGGTACTTCACCTTCTTTGCAGTGGTCATTGGTATCGAAAACCGAGTGATATGTATCGAAAATGTGCTATCTCAGCGTTGATAAAAAGCTAAAGGGCTAAAGAAATTGACGCTGTAGAGTGAATGGTGGGCGACCCTGGAATCGAACCAGGCGTGCGTCTCCGCGAGGGAGTTACAGTCCCCTGCCACACCTTGCGGCCTGTCGCCCACTTTCCAAATGTGTTCCATTTGGAATAGCGGCACGGATACCCTCGCCGCCAATCCTCGTCAACCCGAAAAACCCTTGCAGCCGACCCCTGTTTTGGCGCATTTTGCGCGCCTCGGTTTAAGGACAGGTCAGATGGCAAAAAAACCTCAATGGGTAGTGGAAAAAGAACAATCGCGACGGGCCGAGGCCCGGACCACTGTGTGGTTGTTTGGCTTGCATGCCGTCAGGGACGCGTTGGCAAACCCCAATCGCGAAAAACTTCGCCTGATTGTGACCCGCAATGCACAGGCCAAACTAGAAGATGCGATAGCTTTTGCCGAAATCACACCCGAAATCACAGAACCACGCAAATTTGCTGCCCCTCTGGACTCCGGATCTGTGCATCAAGGGGCCGCGCTTGAAGTGCGCCCTCTGGACTGGGGACCGTTGGATCAAGTCGTCCTAAGCGGCGATAAAGTGCCTGTTGTGGTTTTGCTGGATCGCGTCACCGATCCGCATAATGTGGGTGCTATCCTGCGATCTGCTGAAGTATTTGGTGCAACTGCCGTTATTGGCACACGGCATCATTCGGCACCAGAAACCGGCGCTTTGGCAAAAACGGCCAGTGGCGCATTAGAGCGCCAGCCGTATCTACGTGAGCGCAATCTTGCAGATACAATGGAACATTTACGGAATATGGGATTTGTATTGTTGGGTCTGGATGGAGAGGCTGACATAACAATAGATGCTGCGATGCACTCCCGCCGAAATCGACCGATCGCACTGGTTCTTGGGGCCGAGGGGCCGGGTTTGCGCGCGCGCACAAAAGAAACCTGCGACCATCTGGTCAAGATTCCATATGCACAAGCGTTTGGTTCGTTGAATGTCTCTAATGCAGCCGCTGTTGCCCTCTATGAAGTCACGCGAAAAATAGATTGATTTTTCTTTGAAAGATGGCGTTGCGCACCCTAGGTGATGCGTAGACAAGAAAGAGAGAGATATGCCTTCGACGCGCATTACGACATGCAACTATTGCGGCAATCGCGCCGCCTTGGTGTTATCCGGAACAACCCGGCACGAGCTGGCATGTGGCAGCTGCGGGGCACCGCTGCATGACATCAAACATTTGAAATCAAGCAAGCCGCATGCCCCTCCGAAAACGACCTCACATGACCCTTGGGGTAAATCGACCAAAAGCAAATCGGCCAAAGTCCCCTCTGATTTCACACAGCTGCTGAACCATCCCACAGCCCACAAGGCGGCGCGCAAAGTCCTCAAGAGTAAAAAGCGCAAGCGCAAGTCCGGGCTCTACCTGGCTGTCAAAATTCTGGGCGATTTGTTAGATTGACGCGGCGACGTCCCCCCTTTGCTTTGGTCGGGGTTCAGGGTAAGTGCCATCTGAGCAACAGGAGGGTGCGCCCGTGAGTGATTTCGAGACCCCCGGCCGGGTAGAAGAAAACTGGAAAGATGCAATATCTTCGGTCGAAGAGATCTTGGATGATGCCCGTAATGGGCGCATGTTCATCCTTGTCGACCACGAAGACCGCGAAAATGAAGGCGATCTGGTTATTCCCGCTCAATGGGCGACGCCTGACCAGATTAACTTCATGGCCACACACGGGCGCGGTTTGATCTGTCTTGCAATGACGTCGCAGCGAATCACGGAACTGGATTTGCCGCTCATGTCGACCCACAACTCCTCACGCCATGAAACGGCATTTACCGTCTCAATTGAGGCGCGCGAAGGCGTCAGCACAGGAATTTCCGCTGCAGACCGGGCGCGGACAGTCTCGGTTGCAATAGACGGTACCAAAGGCGCGCAAGATCTGGCCTCGCCCGGCCATGTCTTTCCGCTGCGCGCCAAGAATGGTGGCGTTTTGGTACGTGCCGGTCATACCGAAGCCGCTGTGGATGTCAGCCGCCTGGCCGGGTTGAACCCATCGGGTGTCATTTGCGAAATCATGAACGAAGACGGCAGTATGTCGCGCCTTCCCGAGTTGGTGTCTTTTGCACAGCTCCACGGACTAAAGATAGGCTCGATCAGCGATTTGATCGCCTACCGCAGACGTCACGATAATCTGGTACGTGTCCGGACCGAGGAAATGATCCACTCGGAATACGGTGGTGCTTGGAAAATGAGGATATACACCGATGAAACCCATGGCGATGAGCATATTGTCCTGACCAAAGGGGATCTGGATGGAGATGATCCTGTACTGGTCCGTATGCACGCAATGGATCCGATGCTGGACGTCATCGGCACCGGTCCCGTCGGTCGTGCAGATGAATTTCACAACGCCATGCGCAAGGTTGCACAAGAAGGTCGAGGTGTTGTCGTCTTGTTGCGCGACACCTCAATGAAACTGGAAACCGGTGACGGGGTCAGCCCAAAGACGTTGCGCCAATATGGACTGGGTGCGCAAATCCTCAGCTCGCTCGGGCTTAGCAAGCTGATCCTGCTGACCAACTCTCCAACTCCCAAAGTTGTGGGTCTGGACGCTTACGGGCTGGAAATCGTCGGTACCCTAAAAATTTCGGAGCTACAGTAATGGCCACCTCAATTTCGCATGACACGTTACCCCGGCCCAGTTTTGACCGTCCGGTAAAGGTGTTGATTGTTGTCTCGCCTTATTATCGCGAAATCGCTGAAGAGCTTTTGGCGGGCGCGCGCGCCGAGATCGAAGCGGCAGGCGGCACTCACGAAACCATTTCCGTTCCCGGCGCACTGGAGGTTCCGACAGCCATCTCGATCGCAGAACGGATGTCAAACTATGATGGCTATGTTGCTTTAGGATGTGTGGTCCGCGGCGAAACCACCCATTACGATACTGTGTGCAATGACAGTTCTCGGGGACTGACCCTTTTGGGACTGCAAGGGCTTTGTATTGGCAACGGCATCCTGACAGTGGAGAACACGGAACAAGCAGTTGTCCGCGCCGAAGCCAAGGGTCAAAACAAAGGCGGAGGCGCTGCCGCCGCCGCGCTGCACCTGATCGCGCTGACCCGCAAATGGGGAAGTCCGAAAGGTGTTGGTTTCCTTCCAACTGAAAATGAGCGTTTCGCGCGGGACACATCAGCATGAAGGCAGATGTCAAACGCCGCATGCGCACAGCTGCCCGACTGTATGCCGTTCAAGCGCTTTTCCAGATGGAACATAGTGGACAGTCGGCCGAGGCCGTTACGGAGGAATTCCTTGAACATCGGTTCGGTGGCCTGATTGACGGGGAAGAACTAAGTGACGGCGATCCAAAATTGTTTACCAAGCTGGTCGCAGAGGCAGTGAACTGGCAGGCCAAAGTAGACCAAATGGCGGACAGGGGCTTGGTCGCAAAATGGCCCATTGCACGGATTGATCCTACGTTGAGAGCTTTATTCCGGGCAGCTGGCGCTGAATTGGTGGCTACAGATACCCCACCCAAAGTGATTATCAGCGAGTTTGTGTCCGTCTCGAATGCGTTCTCAACCGACAGCAATGAAACTGCCTTTGTGAATGCCGTACTGGACCACATGGCACACGAGGCGCATCCAGACGGGTTCTAAATGCGTCGACGGCGGTCCTGCGGCCCCACCAAACAGTGATAAGCTCGCGTGTCCCTTTTGATGCTTGACGGATCTGGGGACCAGTTAAGGGTGACGGAACCCACAGCAACCGTGAGGCGAACGCATTCCCGAAGACCTGTATATACAGGTGGGCGCCAGATAATCAGACCACGATCTGACCAGAGCCAGCTCCCTCGGAACGTTTATGGCCACCGGAATGTTGCCATACACGCGAAGAGCAGTGTCCCGTCACGTGTGTAGGTAATGCGCAGAGAGGGCCACGGCAACCCTCAGGCGGGGGTTGATTTTGTTCACGTATTGTTCATATTTACAGCCATGCAATCAGGGACAGAAATAAACAAGGATTTAATGCCCGGACAACTTCTGGCACGGGGGGTGTGTCGGCATTTGTCAAGCCACGGATTTTCATCTGTTGTGGAATTTGTGCCAATCCGCGGGTTGCGCGTTGATGTTCTGGCATTGGGCCCCAAGGGCGAGATTTGGGTTATTGAATGCAAGTCGAGCCGAGAAGACTTTATGTCAGATCAAAAGTGGCACAGCTACCTGCCTTGGTGCGATAGATATTTTTGGGCTGTAGACACGGATTTCCCCACGGATCTGTTACCTTTTGAAAACGGATTGATCATAGCCGACTCCTATGATGCCGAAATCTTGCGCATGCCATCCGAAACAAAGCTTGCTGCACCTCGTCGCAAAGCATTGATCCAAAAGGTTGCCGTTCATGCTGCGCGACGTCTGCATGCTTTGCGCGATCCCGACTGGGTGCTGGGTTGATCCTGAAGCCTTTTGCTTGGGCCAGAGACAACGGTGACCATCAAAGCCGCCAATTCCACTTTAAAATGCTACAGAGCAGCGGTTAAAAAACGGCAAGATGACCAAACCCTGTTACCAAGACCGCGCCCTCGAAATGAGGTTGAAAACTGCATCGCCTACAGGTGTGTGCGTCCCGCCGTGGCGCTGCTCATTTCCGGGAGAATGGTCTTGCCCCAGACACCCGCAGCGCCAGCTGTGACGCGCTTTGCACGAAATCCCATCTGCAAATAGTTCCGGAACCCCTTGCCCTCAGTGGAAACAGCACCGGACAAATGTATTTCTGGTTTATTTTTGGGGACCAAAAGCTGTCATGGAAGTCGCGGTTGTGATGCCGCCTCCGCTCTCGCCCTGCCCCACAAGGCCGAAGCGGCTTTTTCAGCCGCCTCAAGCACAGCCATTTTGTCAACCCGCAAGGGCTCTCCACCCCGGACAACGACCTCGCCCTCCACAATCACGGTATCTACATCACGACCTTGTCCTGTGTGCACCAATGTTCCCAATACATTGGTCAAAGGCCTTAAATGCGGACGCCTGAAATCGAATAAAACCAAATCAGCGCGTTTTCCAACGCTCAGAGAGCCTATTTCTGCTTCAAGTCCAAGCGCCCTCGCACCGCCTATAGTTGCGGCCTCAAACATGTTGGCAGGCTGCCAGTCTTCTGTGATCTTGCCTTCTTGCAACCGACCCGACGCAAGGGCCCAGCGCATAAGCTCTACCATATCGGCGTGCATGTTGTCGGTAGAGAGTGCCAGATTCATGCCTGCACTACACAACGCGCGTGTGGGTGCGATTTGACCATGCGTCTGGTTGCCCTTGGCAATATGGGCCAGATGGGCACCCGAGCGGCCCAATCGTGCAATATCTGTGTCCGAGACATGTATGCAATGTGCACCAATCAGCCTGTTATCGAGAAGACCAACATCCTCCAGTAACTCCGGCGGGCTTAGTCCGTCGCGTTCCCGAATAAAATCCACTTCTACTTTGCTCTGTGAGACATGTGTGTTGATACGAAGATCGCTGTCATCACGCATCTGGCGAACCTGACGCAAAAGATCCGGTGAGCACGTGTCCGGCGCATGGGGTGCAAGAACCACACCAGTCCGTAAGCCAATGGGATCATGATTTTGCGCAATAAGATCAGAGGCCGCACGCAGCGTTTGCTCTCCTACTTTTGTATCATAGCTCCACTCTCCCAGGTGGACCCGCGTGAAATCAACATCATGGATTCGCCCGCAACCCCAGGCCCTGATCCCAGTTTCTGCCATGGCAGGAAGTGCCACATCCTGATGGGTGAAGCTATCGTTGATGATGGTCGAGCCAAAACACAGCGCCTCTAATCCACCAAGTTGGGCCAGTGCATAGGCCTCTTCCGGGGTTGGGTCATGCCCATGGGGAACCCCGATTGTATAGGCCGGCGCGAACCCCATATCTTCGGCAACGCCGCGCACCATGCTCAGAATGGCGTGGGTGTGCACATTGACAAAGCCCGGTGTGACGACAAATCCACTGGCATCAATGATCTTGGTTGTGGGATGGATTCGGTCAGGCGGTGCATCCTGAATGGCAACGATCCGCCCCCGGCGGATGACTACCCATCCGGTTGCTAGATAAGGACGGTGTGGATCAGCGGTCAAAAGGGTGCCGCCCGCCACAATCAAATCGTGATTAGCAGCACCGTCAGTCATTGGACAAATGACGTAAAAAACGTTGTGCGCCGAGGGACTGAGGTGCGCGGAAAAGCTGGTCCGGGGGTCCTTCTTCTGCAATAACTCCATCTTCCATGTAAATAACACGGTCGGCCACATCACGCGCAAAGCCCATCTCGTGGGTGACAACAACCATGGTCATTCCGTCTTGGGCAAGCTCCTTCATCACATCCAATACCTCTTGCACCAACTCCGGATCTAATGCCGATGTGGGCTCATCAAACAACATGACGCGCGGTTTCATGGCCAACGCTCGGGCGATCGCCACGCGCTGCTGCTGGCCACCGGACAGTTGTGCGGGCCGCTTGTCTGCATGCTCCTGCATGTGCACCCGCGCCAGTTCAGACGCGGCCAGAACCCGGGCATCAGACCGCGACATACCCCGTACCTTTTCAGGTCCAATAGCAACATTGTCACGAGCAGTCAGATGCGGAAACAAGTTAAAGCGCTGAAACACAAATCCAAACTGGCTACGCTGCGCCGCAGCCAGTTTTTCTGATCCAACACCGCCCACAGGATGACCGTCCAGCTGGACAGAACCGCCTGTTGGCTCTTCCAACCGGTTCAGGCAACGCAAAAAAGTGGTCTTGCCGGATCCCGATGCACCAATGATAACAACCGTCTCGCCAGCAGCCACATCAATGGACACGCTGCGCAGCACAGGGTTATCACCAAAACTTTTGGAAAGTTGCTTTACTTGAATGACGGGCACTACCATGTGGGAAGCCTGCTTTCGATACGGACCGACAGCCAACTCAGGGCTTTGATCAAGACGTAGTAATATAACGCGAGGAGCGTGTAGATCTCGAACGGGACAAAATGAACCGAAATAATCGCCTGACCTGCGCGGGTTAATTCATAGACCGAGATGACAGATAGCAGCGATGAATTCTTTACCAGACTGATCAGCTCGTTTGTCAGCGGCGGCACCATCTGGCGATAAGCCTGAGGCAACAGGATGTGCACCAAAATCTGGCGGTGACGCATGCCTATTGCCAGGGCCGCTTCGGACTGCCCACGTTCAATTGATCCAACCCCGCCACGCACAACCTCTGCCACAAACGCCGCAGCATTTAGGGATAAGGCAAAAACACCCGCCCAAAATTCATCAAACCGAATGCCAATCATCGGCAAAGCAAAGAAGACAAGAAAAATCTGGATCAGTAACGGAGTGCCACGGATGAAATCGACATATCCAGTCACCAGCCATCTTACAGGCCTGCTTCGCGAAAGGGATCCCAGTCCCAAAACAACGCCCAGAAACAGCCCCAAGATTGCGGCCAGAGACGACACCTGCAGGGTAACGACCACACCCTCAGCCAGCAGCGGAATGCTTTGTCGGATGATGTCCCAGTCAATGGTCATATGCGCACTCCTTTCATAAGTGCGCCCACCAGCATGGCAGGCGCACAGTCAGTCGCATTCGGTCAATCAGGCAAAGGTTGGAATCGTATCCGACAATTCCATCTTGAAACCGAACCACTTTTCTTGAAGCGCGTAGATCTCACCACTGTCTTTCAGTCGGGTCAGCTCGCCATCCATCCATTCGACGATTTCCGGATCCTCCTTGCGTGCCGCAATTCCAGCCCAATTCAACTGTCCCACCGGGCGGACCAGGGAATAGGCGCCTGGCCTGTCCTTCATCACCTGACCCAACGTCGGCAATGTGTTCAACACACCATCGACAGACCCTTGGCTAAGCGCGAGATAGGCCGACGGATGATCATCGTAGATTTTCACATTCGAAAATCCTGAACCTTTGGCCGCAGCAATTTCCTCATCCAGCGCTGGTTTCATCATTTCGCCCGGCGAGCCCAGCTTGACGCCCAAAACTTTGCCCGACATATCCTGCACTGATGTGATTGTATCGGCATCGTCAGCGCGGATCAGCAGAGCCTGGCTGGCCTCGGCATAAGGAATGGAGAACGCAACTTTTTTCAGCCGCTCTTTGCGGTAACTCATGGATGACATAATAACATCGAAACGTCCGGCATAGAGCGCGGGGATAATACCAGACCACTGGGTATCCACGAATTGCGGCTCGACCCCTAGGGACGCACACATCAACGCTGCCAAATCGACATCGTAGCCCACAATCTCGCCTGCGTCGCGGAAGGTAAAGGGGGGATATGTTGCCTCACATCCGATTTGCAGCACGCCTGCTGCTTGTACATCAGCCAGCGTCTTGCCAGCAGCAAAAGCCCGTGTCGGTGCCAGCATTGGGGCGGCCAGACCAGCGGCAGCACCAAGCAAAATAGCGCGACGCGTGATATTAACTCTTGTCATTTCGGATTCCTCCGTTAACCAGTTGACTGATAGAAAAGCTTTGGGTGAAGGGATGCACACCCACAGCGCACGCCATGACCCTTGGAATGCAATTTCATCCGCACAAGACCGGCAGGCGGCTTTGAGACTGTGAAACCAAACGTGCGATTTTTTTGACCGAATTTTCGCGACTGGGATCAAATAATAGGCCAAAATGGCACTGCACGGATGCTCAAAAGAGCATTTTTCTCGTAGCAAGGCAGCGAATCGGTCTTTTTTTCACTGACTGGAGGATGCAACGTTGATCGTAAGAAGCAGCTAGCGCGGCACGATGCAGTCGGCATTATTCCATCATCAAACGGTTTTTTTACTATGGACAAAGCGCGACCACCCCTCTCATCAGATCAAAAAGCGGGTGCCACACAAGTCGCTGCCATCTTGAGGGATCGGATCGTTAAGGGAGAGATCAAGTCGCAAGATCGCCTTGTTGAACGACAGCTTTCGGCCGAGTTGAATGTTTCGCGGACCCCTATCCGCGAAGCGCTCAAATTGCTGGAAGCGGACGGATTGATAGAGATATCACTACATCGCGGCGCAATCGTATCGGATTATCGCCCCAAAGACGCATCAGCCCTGTTTGAAGTGATCGCAGTTCTGGAAAGCCTCGCTGCAAAGCGTGTCTGCGAAACGATGACACCAACGCTCTTGCAACACCTCGAAGACCTGCACGGTAGAATGCTGGACCATCATCGGGCCGGGCGACGAAATGACTACTTCGATCACAATACGATAATTCACGACCTGATTATCAAGCACGCCGCCAACCCAATGCTTGTCTCGACCCATGAACGTTTGATGATCCGGGCACGGCGCGGGCGCTTTCTTGCAATCATGAATCCTGACCGTTTGGCGCAGGCGGTCGGCGAACACGACGCCCTGATGAAAGCGTTTCGGGCAAAAGATGCCGACAAAGCCGGACAGATTTGGGAAAAGCATCTGCGCCACACAGGCGAAACGGTCGCAGCCTCCCTGTCGGAGTCCTGACGGCTAGAGATTTGGCAATAGCACAGGTTCACCGCACAATTTTTTAGCATCAGACGATTTTTTCCAGATTTTTCACAGGGTGGGACTCTGCATTGCCAAATGGCATGCCATTTACTCGCCTTGACACAAATCAAGGAATCCCAATGAAAGCCCACGCCCCCGATCCAAAGGTTCGTCGATGACGCGTGACCTCAAAGGGTACTGGCAGTCTGAGCCTGCGCCGTGCTGGCCGAACGACGCGCGTTTGGCTGTGTCGTTCGTAGTGAATATCGAAGAGGGCGCAGAGCTGTCGATCGCCGCGGGCGATGAAAAAAATGAAAGCCGGTATGAGGCGATCGAAGAGGTCGCAAACGCCCCCGATCCCTGCATGGAAAGCCATTTTGGGTATGGCCCAAGGCGCGGATATCAACGGATAGCGGACGCTTTGGAAGCGCACGGCATCAGAGCGACATTTTCCACATGTGGACGCGCTGCACAGGCCGCCCCTTGGCTGATTACACACGCGGTCTCAAAAGGCCATGAAATATCTTGTCACGGCTGGCGTTGGGAAACCCATGCTGGCATGGCGGCAGATGTTGAGCGCACGGTTATCGCACGCACCTATGACACCATTCGCAACATTACCGGAACGCCTCCGGTCGGATGGCACACACGGTCTGCAACATCGCCGCACACCCGCGGCTTGTTGAAAGAGCATGGTGGCTTTGCTTATGACAGCAACGCCTATGACGATGATATTCCGTACATGGACGGCGCCCTTGTCATCCTGCCCTATGCTTTCGACACAAACGACATGCGATTTTTGCCCGGTGGTGGATTTGTGAAAGCCGAAGACTTTGCCGATTACGTAATCGCGGGCTTCGACAGACTTTATACCGAAGGGGCAAATGCCGCGCGGATGATATCCATAGGATTGCATCCGCGCATCATAGGCCGACCGTCGCGGATAGCGGGGCTGGAGAGCATACTTTCCCATATTACCGCCCGATCCGATGTCTGGATTGCCCCTCGGAAAGAAATCGCCGCCTGTTGGGCACAACATCATGGCGGTGCCCCATGATCCCAAACAATGCAACCCACACGATCTTTGATTGCACGGTGCAAAGCGTTCTGACAATGACACGCGCTCCATCGGCAAAGTGCCAGGATCATCCCGTTTCCATCCACCATCCTCTTCGCGACAGAAATCCAGCCCTGCCAATCTGCGCTAGCGCAGATTGCGGGGTGGCGCAAAATGCCCAACCGATTGCGCGAAGTCATCGGTTCGCCTCGATATTTCAACAGGTCGACTGACATGCGCATATTGCTCATCAACCCCAATATGACCCAAGGTATGACAGACGCCATGACCCGTTTGGCCCGTCAAACGGCCGGACCTCTGGCAGAGATCATTCCTGTAACTGCCACGCAGGGCTTTCCCTACATCGCCTCCCGTGCGGAGGCACAGATCGCGGGCGCGCAAGTTCTTGAAACCATAGCAACCCATCAGGCCAACGTAGACGCCGTAATCATCGCAGCCTTCGGTGATCCGGGCCTTGTCGCGGCCAGAGAGCTTTTTGACCTGCCGATTATTGGTATGGCAGAGGCGGCTGTTTTGACCGCAGCGATGTTGGGGGATCGTTTCGCAGTGGTGACCTTTTCGCCCCATATGGCGCGATGGTATCGAGACTGTGTGCTGCAAACAGGCCTAGGTGCGCGATTTACCGGCGTGACAAACCCTGCGTGTCCACCTGAAACGCTAGATGACATCACCATACAGTTAAAAGAGGACCTGATCGCACTCACGCATCATGCAGCGACCAAAGATTGCGCGGATGTAATCATCCTCGGCGGGGCACCGCTTGCCGGACTGGCGGCCGAAATTTCCGACGCCACTACCGGCATACTGGTTGACCCCATCTGCGCCGCAACAACACAGGCCATCGCGCTTGGTCTGCTTGCCCCCACTTACAAAAACCGTTCAGCGCGACCTGCTGCCAAAACATCATCCGGCCTTGGCACCGCGCTGACTGCCGTCATTGCAGGAGAGACCTATGAAACATGACACCGTCATCACCGGTGCACGTGTTGTAACAGCCAGTGGGACAACACAATGCGATATCGGAATCATGGATGGCAGGATCGCAACCCTCGGCTCGGATCTGCATGGAGCAGAAATCATTGATGCCTCGGGCCTGATTGCCCTTCCCGGCGGCATTGACAGCCATGTCCACATCTCACAACCCTCTGGTCCGGGGATCGAAATGGCGGATGATTTTACCACGGGCACACGCAGCGCAGCCTGTGGCGGCAACACCACCATCCTGCCGTTCTGCTTGCCCGAGGACGGTCAAACCCTGCGCGACGCGGTGACGGCATATCGGGCTAAAGCAGACGGCAACTGCCTGACGGATGTGTCCTTTCACCTGATCGTCAAAGAAACCGACCCGGTGACTCTTGGCCAGGACCTGCCCGCCTTGATCCAAGCGGGCTACACCAGCTTCAAGGTCTTTATGACCTACGCCGGGCTCGCCCTGAGCGATCGGCAGATCCTCGAGGTGATGTCGGTTGCAAAAGAACACAATGCGATGGTTATGGTCCATGCCGAGAACGAGGACGCCATAGAGTTCCTGCGAGATCAGGCGGAACGTGCGGGCGACACCGGGCCTTACCATCACGCAACAACCCGACCCGTTCCCGTCGAACGAGAGGCCACCCACCGCGCCATATCATTAGCGGAAATTGCAGGCGTACCTCTCACAATCGTTCACGTCTCAAACGGTGAGGCAACCGAAGAGATCAAACGCGCGCGGCAGCGCGGCCTGACGGTCTTTGCCGAGACCTGTCCGCAATACATTACTCTGACCGCGCAGGATCTGGACCGCAACGGGTTTGACGGTGCGAAATACGTCTGCTCGCCGCCCCCCCGAACTTCGCAGGAATGGCCCAAGATCTGGGCGGGGCTCGAGCAAGGCACATTTGATTTGTTTTCATCCGATCATTGCCCGTTCCGGTTCAACGATCGGGCAGGAAAGGATGCCCCGGGTGCGCGCCAGAGCTTTCGCAACATTCCCAACGGCATTCCCGGCGTCGAAACCCGATTGCCCATTCTGTTCTCTGAAGGTGTCGTGAAAGGGCGGCTGAGCCTTGACCGCTTTGCCGCGATCACAGCCACAAATCATGCCCGCCTATATGGGCTGTATCCCCGCAAAGGTGCCATCATGGTCGGCGCAGACGCTGACATCGCGCTTTGGGACCCGACCCTGTCCAAACCGATCCGGCAGGCGGAACTGAACCACGGGTCTGACTATACCCCGTGGGAAGGCTTTGACGTCACCGGCTGGCCAGTCCGCACAATCCTGCGCGGTGTGACCATCGCCAAAGACGGTGCGCCGGTCAGTGCGCCGATCGGGACCCATCTGGAGCGCGAGGCACCAGATGTCCTGTTCTAGAAGCAACCTCCTGACAGGCTGCAACAAGAGGCTGGACAAGCGACACCGGAACAGTTGGCGCAATCCGGGCAGCTGCCGTGGCCAATGGTCCTCCCCCGATAATCACGCGTCTCGCCCCGGCCAAAGCAGCCTGCTCGCAGGCTTTTATAAGGGCTGGATCAAGCGCTGTGGGGTCGGCTGTCAGCGTTTCGGGGTCACCTTCTGTAAAAAAGCAGCCCAGAAAGCCATCCCCCTCGGATTGCATCAAGGCATCAATCGCGGGCCCAAGCTTTGGTGTCGTGGTCACTACGGCAAACGGCACATGTCCCTGACAGGCCGCACGTGCGGCAGCAGCACCAATTCCGATCACCGGTACCTCCACTCGGGCGCCCAATCTCTTGGCCCCAGGATCCCCGAAGGCCGCGACAATCAAGGCACAGGCTTCGGGTACTGTAGCACTGGCGATATCCTCTGCCGCCGCAGTCAGCGCCGAAGGATCCGTGATCATGCGCGGTGCGTTGGAATTCGTCCAACCCACGACAGATGGCAGATGCTGCCGCGCGATACCGAGCATTGCAGTCGTCGTCTGCTTCGAACTGTTCGGATTGATCAAAACAACAGGTTTCATGGCGAAAGGTATCCCGCATGACAGCGCATTTGGCCAGCACTCGTTTAGGAATGCTCACACCGTCTTCGAATACTGTGCTTGAACCACTAACTGCCGCCATGCTGGCAGACCTGCCCGATGCCAGTGCACATTTCGCGCGCTTTCGCGTCCTGAAAATTTCTATGGAGGATGATGCGCTCGGACAGTTCAAGAACGAGCCGATGCTGGCTGCGGCCGAGCTTTTGGCGGATGCGCAGGTACAATCGATCTGCTGGAATGGCACGTCGTCCGGATGGCTTGGATTTGACACTGATCGCACTCTGATAAGGGACATCGAGGCACGCACAGGCGTCAAGGCCTGCTCGTCAATCCTTGCCATGAATGAACTGCTGGAAAAACTCGGGGCCAGGCGTGTGGCGTTCGTGACCCCCTATCTGGACGAAATCCAGACACGGATCCTCGCAAATTACCGCGCTGAGGGGTATGAGATTGCAGCTGAAAAGCATCTTGGGGATCCGGGCAATTTTTCGTTTGCGACCTATTCCGAGGCCGATATCTTAGACCTATGCCGTTCGGTGGCCACTGCAAAGCCAGACGCTATTACCATTTATTGTACGAACTTCCGCGGAGCGCGACTGGCACCGATTATCGAGGCTGAAACCGGTATTCCCGTTCTCGATAGCGTGTCTACGGCGCTCTGGAAATCCATGCAGGTGGCCGGTGACGATCCGGCACGGATCACAGGATGGGGGCGGATTTTCGATGTCTGACCGCGACCTGACAGGCTATGCCGGATCACCCCCCAAGATTATCTGGCCAAATGGCGCGCGCGTCGCGGTGTCGGTGGTAATCAATTTCGAAGAAGGTGCCGAGCTACAGGTGGGTGATGGTGATGACACATCCGAACGCGTCGGCGAAGTGCTCAGCGTCGTGCCAGAGGGACGGCGTGACCAAGGACAGGAACAGATATTTTCCTATGGCAGCCGTGTCGGGATCTGGCGTTTTCTGGAGGTTCTGAAAGACACGCAGACGCCAGCTACATTTTACATGTGTGGGCGCGCGGTGGAACGCAGCCCGACCTTGGCGCAAGCGATTGTCGCAGCGGGGCATGAAGCGGCCAGTCACGGGTGGCTGTGGCGTCCACATGCCGACTTTGGCGATGCCGACACCGAACGCGCGGCCTTGGCTCGCGCAACGACCGCCATCGAGGCGGCGACGGGATACCGGCCTGTTGGTTTCTTTTGTCGCGGCTCCGAAAGTCCTTGGACGCGCAGCCTCCTCGCCGAAGCCGGATATCATTATACCTCAAACGCGTTTGACGATGACCTGCCGTATATGGACGAAACAGGTCTGGTTGTGGTGCCATACAACCTAGACACAAACGACATGAAATTTTTTCATCCCAACGGCTTCACCCGATCCAGCGAGATGGTGGACTACGTGACAGATGCTGTCGAGCAGCTGCTTGATGAAGCGCGACGTGGGATGTCGTCAACACTTTCCATCGGTTTCCACTTGCGCATTACGGGCCGACCCGCGCGCTTTCGTGCCGTAACCGAAATCCTCGCATTTCTGGCCAGACTTGATGGCCAGATCTGGCGGGCACGTCGCATCGACATTGCCCGCCATTTTGCTGCGACACCTCCCCGCAGTGCATCCACACCACAACACGGAGATCCAATATGACATTGAAATCCATCATAGCAGCCGCAAGCCTGACGGTTGCGGCAACATCTGTTGTCGCCGAAACCTCTATTCGTGCAACTGGGTTGGTCTCGACCCATAAGTTCCATACCGCGCTCGAGCAGGCGTTTTATGCAAATCTGGCGGACAAGACAGGAATTGATCTCGCCATCAACTTCAACCCTCTGGATGTGGTTGGCGTCGATATGCAGGATACGCTGCGCATGGTGCGCACAGGTGCCTTTGACATCGTTCAAAGCACCGTAGGTGCGGCCGCGCGCGATGATGCCTTTCTTGAAGGGATCGATCTGATTGGCGTCTCGACGTCAATGGATCAGTTGGAAGAAGCCGTTGCCGCCTTTATGCCTGAACTGGAAAAGCGGGTGGCGGCAAAGTTCAATGCCAAGCCACTGGCCGTCTGGCCCTACGGCCCGCAGGTGTTTTACTGCAATGCAGAGATCGCGAGCCTTGACGATTTTGAGGGGCTGAAAATCCGCTCTTACACGTCATCGATGTCAACCCTGATCGAAGCCTTGGGCGCCACACCTGTGACCATGAGCTTCAAAGAGGTCTATCCCGCATTGCAACGTGGTGTTGTCGATTGCGCAATCACCTCGCCGACCTCGGGCAATACCGGAAACTGGCCAGAAGTTACCACGCACTTCCTGCCGTTGGGCATCTCGTGGTCTGTGAACGCACATTTCATCAACCTCGACAAATGGAACAGTTTTTCAGACGAGCAGAAGGCCGCGCTTGAAGTCGAGTTTGCAGAATTTGAGGATGCGTTCTGGTCGCTCGCCAAGGAAAACAACGGTTGGGCCATTGCGTGCAACACCGGTGGGGACGGATGTGAAAACTACACCCCCTTCGATATGACCTTGGTTGAGCCTTCTGCCGAAGATCAGGCCAAAGTCACAGCAGCTACCATGGAAAAAGTGCTGCCGGGTTGGGCATCCAGCTGCAACCAAGGTTTTGCTGATTGTTCCAAAATCTGGAATGCAACGGTGGGTGCCGCACGCGGCATTGAGCTTCAATAAGCCAAGAAGGGGCGCGCCATAGTTGCGCGCCCCTACAACCGGAGAATCCAGCATGCGCATGATCGGAATACTGGGTGGATATGCCTGTCTCGGCCTGTCTTTCCTAATTGTTTTTGAAATCCTTGCCCGCAAACTGTTCAATCATTCCCTTCAGGGTGTGGATGAAATCGGAGGTTATGTTGTCGCCATCACAGGGACATTTGGCATGGCCCTCGCGGCGGTTGAGCGGGCCCACACCCGAATAGATGTGCTATTGCTCCGTCTGCCCGGTCGCGTGCAAGCAGGTTTGAACCTGCTGACATATGTTGCCTTGGGGATCGGCGCGGCCTTTATGGGCTACATGGGATGGCGCACGCTTTCCGACAGTCTGACCTTTGGTTCGGTTTCGTCCAGCCCGTTACAAGTTCCCCTTTGGATTCCGCAATCACTGTGGATGGCCGGGCTGCTGGTTTTCGCGCTCGCAGCACTTTTGACGGCCCTTCGTGGACTTGCGGCCCTGCGGCACGGGCTTGAGGCTGCCGATCAGGTGCTGGCCCCAACGACCATAGCAGAAGAAATCGAAGAGGCTCGCAAATGATAGACCTTACCGGCGCAGTGATCGGGTTTGTGATCATGTTAGGGCTCATGTTTATCGGCCTGCATGTGGGGATCGCAATGCTCGCCACCGGCGTGCTGGGCGCATTGGTTTATTTCGGACCACCTGTTTTGTTGTCGTTTGGCACAAACCTATGGGCCGTTATGAACGATTTTCTGCTTACAACAATCCCCCTGTTTGTCTTGCTCGGAGAGCTGCTGCTGCGTGCGGGCATCACCCGTAACATGTACGAAAGCCTGACAGATTGGTTAAGCCGATTGCCCGGTGGCCTGCTTCATACCAATATTGGCGCCTGTGCAATGTTTTCGGCAGTTTCGGGATCATCTGTCGCGACGGCTGCAACCATCGGCACCGTCGCACTGGACGAATTCAAACGCCGTGCCTACCACGAGCCGCTGGTTCTAGGGACAATTGCTGCCGGTGCGACGCTCGGCATTTTAATCCCACCTTCGGTGAATCTCATTATTTACGGAGCATTGACGAACACCTCTATCGGCCAGCTTTTTGCCGCCGGTATTTTGCCCGGTATCCTTCTGACCCTGTTGTTCATGGTGATCATTGCCGCCGCTGTATTGTGGAAACCGTCGCTGGCAGAGCAAGTCACCGAGGTTCCGCCGCGGGCAGAACGTCTGCGACGCCTGCGCTTTCTGCTTCCCCCGCTTGGGATATTCGTGGTGGTCATGGGCGCGATCTACGGCGGTTGGGCGACCCCGACCGAAGCGGCAGCGCTTGGTGTGGTACTTGCCTTTATGCTGGCTGCTGCAAATCGGGCGCTGAGTTTTTCAATGCTCCACGCAGCTTTTGTTGCAACCATAAAGACTTCGGCCATGTTGCTTTTCATTATAACTGCTGCATTTTTTCTGAACTTTATCGTTGGCTTGCTGGGCGTGCCGCAGGCCATGAGCCGTGCGGTAACAGATCTCGGGCTGAACGCGACAGAAATGATCCTGATACTTGTGCTGTTCTACCTCGTGATGGGCTGCTTTCTTGAAACACTGTCAATGATGGTGGGCACCATACCCGTGGTGATGCCAGTCGTCCTGCATCTTGGAATTGATCCTGTGTGGTTTGGTATTTTTCTTGTGATCATGATGGAACTGGCTCTGATTACTCCGCCGGTGGGTATGAACCTGTACGTCGTACAGGGTGTGCGCAAGCACGGTGAACTGGCGGATGTGTATCGTGGCATACTTCCCTTTGTTGCGGCAATGCTGGCAATGGTTGGTCTGATTATCGTCTGGCCACAGATCGTTATGATTATCCCCGAGGCCTTGTTTTGAACGCCTATAGCCGCGCGCAGCGGTTGTTTGACGAATTGGCCAATCTGAGCGCTGACCCGCCCGGGGTAACCCGCGCCAGCTATGGGCCAGTTGAGACGGCCGCACACGACATGATCCGCCGAGAGGCCGACATCATTGGCTTGGAACACCGTACCGATGACATCGGCAATCTCTACGTCACCCTACCCGGCCAAGATCGGCGCGCACCAGTTGTGATGACCGGGTCGCATCTGGATTCCGTGCCACATGGCGGAAATTATGACGGGGCAGCAGGCGTTTTGGCGGGTCTCGTTATGCTGGAAAGATTAAGCATGGGCGCCCAGCCACCTTGCGACATCACATTAATGGTGATCCGTGCCGAAGAGATGATCTGGTTTCCAGAGCACTATCTAGGAAGTCGCGCGGCTTTTGGTCTTTTGCCAAAAGAGACCGCCGATCGGGTCAGGCGCTCTGACAGCCATCGCACTCTCGCAGAACATATGACCGAGGCAGGCTATGACCACCACGCAATCAGATCGGGCGATGCTCAGTTAGATCCAAAAAAAATACGTGCTTTTGTTGAGGTCCACATAGAGCAAGGTCCCGTTTTGGTGGATGCTGATGTGCCGATTGGTATCGTGACTGGGATCCGTGGGAATATCAGACACCGGTATGCTACCATTTCAGGCGAAACCACACACGCAGGCGGGGTACCGCGCCAAAACCGGCGCGATGCCGTGATGGCAGGCGCCGAATTGGTACAGACCCTAGATCACTGGTGGCAGCAAGCCGAAGCCGCTGGTGAGGATATGGTCCTGACTATTGGTGAATTTTCAACCGACCCGGCTCGGCATGGGATCACCAAAGTGCCGGGACATGTCAGCTTTACCTTGGACATGCGCAGCCAAAGTACCGCAACGCTTGACCAATTTGACCGTTTTTTGCGCTCCAAAATGGCCGAGGTGGCTGACAGGCGCGGTGTTGTCTTTGATCTGGGCGCTGCAACCCGAGCAGCCCCGGCTCTGATGCCCCCCGAGATCCAAAGCAGTCTGGCCTCGGCGGCAGTACAGTGCGGTGTTGATCACATCAGTCTTCCATCCGGCGGAGGTCACGATTGTGCAACTTTTGCGGAAATGGGCGTCTCCACTGGCATGATCTTTATCCGCAATCAAAATGGCAGCCACAATCCAGATGAACACATGGATTTCGCAGACTTTTGCTGCGCCGCGGACGTCTTGACCAAATGGGTGAAAAACAGTCTTGCAAACCTGCAAACCTGACCGAAACAGCCCTTGTATCGTCGCTGGGATCACTATGGAAAACGCCGTGACGTCCCGGATTAATGACCTCATTTTCCGTGACGGGGTCGACACACCTGAAACTGAAGGACAATTTTGCCTAAATTAATATCAGTCCTGATCTAAATATATGCAGCAGCGGACTATTTCGACAAATCGTCATGATCCTTGGAAAAGACCTTTGTCAGACCGCCCTGCGATATGTCACCCTTTCCACCAAGCACAACGCCTCGGGTCAGTGACACAGATGTCCGTTCTCCAGCCGGAGGCGTTTTATGGTTGGCGTGCCGAAGCTGTCACAAGCGACGGACAGGACCCTCTCGTCCGCAAGCATCGTTAAAGCCCTTCGTTTGTGCCCTGACAGAGACCGGAACATGTACATAGCCCACGGCAATCTTTACCACAGGCCAAATGAACAGGAACTGAATGGTGTTGCAAGACAAAGACTTGCATCTGCAGCGCGCGTGGCTGGCCCAGTTACCCCAGAAACCCCCAACACATTCAACGTAGGACAAACCTGCATCAGACGGCGCGCGATTATCCATAACGCCACATGCCGATGCAGGTCGATAACACTGCCTTACGTAGTTTTCAGCGGCAGACGCGCTCGGAATAAAGCCAGCGCTGACCTGCGGTGCAGAACACTACTGATCCAAGCCGTCGCAGGATCAGTCAGAGCACAGGAGCAAGAGTTGATATGACTGTCGAAATTTTAACCGCACGCTGGATCGTCACCGGGGTGGCTGACGATGATACGCCCGATATGGTCGAAGATGCTGCAATCGCCCATGCAGACGGCGTTATCCTCGCAGTTGGTCCTGCGTCCGAGGTGATACTGGCCTACCCCGAAGCACAAGTGAGTGCCTATGCAAACCATATGATCATGCCGGGGCTGATCAACAGCCATCACCATATAGGACTGACGCCCTTGCAAATGGGTGCGCCGGATTCACCATTGGAATTATGGTTTGCCGCACGTTTGGCCATGCGCAAGATCGATCCCTATCTTGACACGATGTTTTCCGCATTCGAGATGATTGCCTCGGGTGTGACAACCGTGCAGCATATTCAAGGTTGGGCCATGGGCAGCTTTGACCGTGTCGTCGCTTCTGCAAGTGATGTGCTCAAAGCATACAAAGACATCGGGATGCGTGTCTCTTACTGCTATGCGGTTAGAGAACAGAACCGGTTTGTGTACGAAGCAGATGAAGCGTTCTGCAATCGTCTTCCACCTGATGCCGCAAAGGCGATGGCAGGCTATTTTGCCAGACAGACCTTGGACTTTGACGGCTTTATGCAGCTTTTTGACGTTCTGACCGCTCAAAACGACAACCCCAATGCGTGCATTCAGCTGTCTCCTGCAAACTTGCATTGGATGACAGATGACGGGTTGCTTGCCATCCAGGAAAAATCGATGAACGCAGGCGCGCCGATGCACATGCACTTGTTAGAGACCCCCTATCAAAAGGAATATGCTTTCCGTCGCACAGGAACAACCGCAGTCAAGCATCTGGAAAAACTGGGACTTTTAGGCCCCCATATGACATTGGGTCATGGCGTATGGATGACGCAGGAGGACATTGAAATATGCGCAGGCACGGGGACCTGTGTGTGCCACAATTGTTCTTCCAATTTCCGTCTGAGATCTGGTGTTTTGCCATTGATGGCTTTGCAAAAGCGCGGGATCACCATCGGCATGGGGATGGACGAAGCCGGCATAAATGACGATCGCGACATGCTTCAGGAAATGCGCATGGCTTTGACCATTCACCGGATGCCGGGCATGGAGCCGACTGATGTGCCATCGCCAGCACAGATCTTGCGTATGGCGACCGAGCACGGCGGGCTTACAACGGCCTTCGGCTCCCAGATCGGGCGACTTGAGCT
Organism: Roseivivax sp.; assembly: GCA_038138625.1. Taxonomy (GTDB): domain Bacteria; phylum Pseudomonadota; class Alphaproteobacteria; order Rhodobacterales; family Rhodobacteraceae; genus JAQXDR01. The sequence continues at coordinate 20,973 of JAYQEA010000022.1, read as the reverse complement.
GGGCCGTCAAATGGATGCGGTGATCTTGGATTACGACAGCGCCACCTATCCTTTCCAAGACACCGATATCGCGCCACTGGACGCCCTGATCCGTCGCGCCAAGACAAAGGATGTCAAATCTGTGCTTGTCGCAGGCAGGACTGTTTACGAAGACGGGCAATTCACGCATGTAGATCGCGACGCCATCCTCGCCAAAATTGCCGAAGCACTCTCTAATCCGCGGGATGCCGAAGAACAGGAACGCCATTGGCTGCGTGAACAGGTTTTTCCATTCGTAGAAGACTTCTACAGTAATTATCTGCAAATCACATCGGACCGCACACCCTTTTACAAAGGGTCATCTTCGACGTGACAGATACAGATCACGATATCCTGCGGTGAAAAATCCGGATGCCCGAATGAGCTGCCAAGTCACAAGACGCGCGGTGCTCTTTGGGGTTGTTGGACAAGCTCGAACACTGAACCGTGCTACAGGCCTGTGCCGCACCGCGGTAACGTTTGAAGGAGCGCGTGCCCTACACCGGCATGCTGCTCTGAGCTCTGCAAGAGCCCCATTTGATTTCTTTCCAGATGCCCTGCAACCTGCTTAACTGCCCCCAACAGGGAGCCAGAATCGCATGCCAAGTCGCGACAGCCGTTACAATATTTTATTTGAACCGATGGCCATTGGGCCTGTCACTGCAAAAAACCGATTTTACCAGGTGCCGCATTGTAATGGCGGGGGATACAGGGACCCATCGGCCGCCGCCGCCATGCGCGGGGTAAAGTCCGAGGGCGGATGGGGCGTTGTGTTTACAGAACAATGCGAAATGCATCACACCTCTGAGATTACGCCGTTCATCGAACTACGCCTTTGGGATGACGCGGATATTCCCATGATTGCCCGCATGGCCGAAGCGATGAAATCCCACGGGGCCCTTGCGGGTATCCAGTTGGCCTACTCTGGCGTGAATGGTCCTAATTTTTATACCAGAGAAGTGCCCTTGGCCGTGAGTGCCCAGCCCATACGGACCTTTACTAACGACCCGGTGCAGGCGCGTGCGCTATCAAAATCCGACATCCGTGATCTGCGCCGCTGGTTTGTAAATGCCGCCAAGCGGTCCAAAGAGGCCGGTTTCGATCTGATTTGTCTTTATGGCGCGCATGGATTTGGCATATTTCAACATTTCCTCAGCCGGATTACCAACCATCGCGGTGATGAATACGGGGGATCGCTTGAAAACCGGTCTCGGTTTGCGCGTGAAGTGATTGCCGACATCCGCGATGCGGTTGGCGACACAATGGGATTGACCCTGCGGGTATCACTTGACGAAACCCTAGGCGACCTCGGGTTTTCCAATGCCGAATTGCGCGATTTTATTGCGATGAATGCAGATTTACCTGATCTTTGGGATCTGGCCCATGGCACATGGGAGGACTGTTCCGGTCCCTCCCGTTTTAAAGACGAGGCCGCACAGGAAATTTTGGTACAAGGTATCCGAGATCTGAGCACGCGCCCGGTCGTGGGCGTGGGTCGCTTTACATCTCCCGATGTGATGGCGCGTATGATCCGGTCGGGGACGTTGGATTTCATCGGGTGCGCCCGTCCCTCGATCGCAGATCCATTCCTGCCGCGGAAAATTCAAGAAGGCCGCATTGAAGACATTCGCGAATGCATAGGCTGCAACATTTGTATCACCGGTGATATGACGATGTCCCCCAGCCGCTGCACACAAAATCCAACATTCATGGAGGAGTGGCGCAAAGGTTGGCATCCCGAACGGATGAATGCCAAGGGGGCCTCGTCTCATGTATTGATTGTCGGCGCAGGGCCGGCTGGATTAGAGGCCGCACGCGCCTGCGCAGAGCGCGGCTACGATACAGCCCTTGCCGAAGCCGGCACAGAGTTGGGCGGCCGTGTTGCGCGCGAACGAACCTTGCCGGGATTGGCCGCTTGGGGACGGGTCGCCGATTACAGGACCTATCAGTTGTCTCAAAAATCAAATGTTGAAACCTATTTGGACAGCGCGCTGACCGCAGATCATGTTCTGGAGTTCGGCTTTGAACACGTTTGTATCGCCACAGGATCCAAATGGCGGGCGGATGGCGTGGCCCGACAACATGTGGTGCCGTTCGCGATCAATTCCAAAATGCCGGTGTTCACCCCTGATGATCTGATGACAGGTCATCTGCCATCGGGTGATGTTGTGTTATACGACGATGACCATTTCTATATGGGCGGCGTGCTGGCCGAGCTTTTGGTGCAGAAGGGTTGCAAAGTGACGTTGGTGACAACCTCGGCCATGGTATCTGAGTGGACCGTAAACACGCTGGAGCAGCACGAAATCCATCGCCGGCTTGTTGAAATGGGCGTTTGTATCCTGTTAAACCGCGGGGTGACAGCAATCGGCATGGACAATGTCACAACCAATTGCGTGTTCACCGGGCAGACGCGCGAGATCCCCGCAGATGGCGTGGTCATCGTGGGATCGCGCCTACCCCAAGACAAACTGTATCAAGACCTGCTGGCACGACAAACGGACTGGGCCGACGCGGGCATTCAAACGGTAAAAATTATTGGCGACGCCAATGCTCCTGGCCCTATTGCATGGGCCACCTACGCCGGACACGGTTACGCGCGCTCTCTTGATGGGGCCGATATCGGCGATACCTTACCCTTCCGGCGCGAAGTGGCCGGACTGTCAGAGCCTTCATCTTGACCACTCAAACCACACCATCCCCTCCGGTCTCACCAACATGTAGTCTGGCGAGGTCTTCACAAGACGCTGATTTTGAATGCCATCATACCAAGGAAAGCCATGATAAAGGACAGCATGTGCAGTTTAGGTTAGGTACAAATGCCCAGGTATGCCTATGCTGACAGCCAAGCACCTTTGGGGAGCGACACACGAATTTTCATCACTGAGAGGCCGCGCGTGACAGCTTTGGATCAGATCAACGCCGTAACACTTCGTAGCGTTCGCAAGACCTTTGGTGACTTCACTGCACTTCACGACGTGTCCTTTGACATAGCAGACAACGAATTCTTTACACTTCTTGGACCTTCCGGCTGTGGCAAAACCACGTTGCTGCGCATGATTGCAGGATTTGAAAGCACAAGTGCCGGCACAATTCACCTGTATGGTGACGAGATCGCAGAATTGCCGCCAGACAAACGTCCGGTAAACACCGTTTTTCAGAATTACGCCCTTTTTCCGCATATGACGGTCACGCAGAATATCGCCTTTGGCCTGCAAATGCTGGGATGGAGCCGCGATGATATTAATGCCCGCGTCAGCGAAATGATATCCATGGTAAAGCTTGACGCTTTCGTCGCGCGCAAACCAAGCCAACTGTCTGGCGGACAACAGCAACGGGTCGCGCTGGCACGCGCGATGGCCCCTCGACCAAAGGTATTGTTGCTAGACGAGCCTCTTTCGGCCCTAGACCTCAAACTGCGTCAGGAAATGCGCAGCGAACTCAAGCGGCTTCAACGCGAAACCGCGATCACCTTTGTTTTTGTAACGCATGATCAGGAAGAGGCGCTTTCCATGTCGGACCGAGTGGCCGTGATGTCTGCGGGCACTGTTCAGCAGATTGGATCCCCGGCCGAAGTCTACAACAAACCCGAAAATCGTTTTGTTGCGGATTTCATTGGTGAAACCAATCTTCTAGAGGCCCGCGCAGACAAGGTTCAGGGAGACACAGTCACATGCACTTTGCCCGATGAGGGCACCATCCTTGCAAAAACAAATCACGCAGTCGCGCCCGGCCAAACAGGCACCCTGTCACTGCGCCCCGAGCGGATGACGCTTTTGTCTGAAAAGCCGCAGGATGATTATTTGAAAGGTCTTCTGAAAGATATGACCTTTCTTGGGACAGACACTCAGTTTGAAATCCAACTGGACAACACGCTTACTCTGAACGTGCGCCACCAGAATAGCGACGGCAATGAATTGCAAATCCAATCCGGGCAGCCGGTCTATATCCGTATCGCGCCCAACGCAGCCCGGTTTTTGGTGTCTTAAATGGCCGCAGGGACAGGAAACGGTCGCACAATCTCTGGAACCTTCGCGGCGGTGCGCGGCTGGTTGCTGCTCCCAAGTTGGCTGACAATTGGATTTTTTCTTCTTATTCCAGTCCTGCTGATGCTGGTCTATTCTTTTCTGACCAAAGAGTTTCGGGGCGGAGTGATCTGGGAATTCAGCCTGTCCGCCTACGATCAGTTTTTGTTTGATCGTGGTCTGTTTGGGGATGATCCGCCGCGCATTGAATGGAAGTACATCACCATTTTCGGCCGGTCCATCGCGCAGGCGGGCGGTGCTACCCTGTTCTGCCTTTTAATCGGTTTTCCGACAGCGTTCTTCATCGCTACGCGACCCTCCCATACCAAGGTGATCTGGCTTTTTTTGATCACGATCCCCTATTGGGTAAATCTTTTGATCCGCACGGTTTCAATGAAATTTCTGATCAGGGACAATGGCCCTCTTAACGAAGGCCTTTTGTGGTTAGGGCTTCTCGATGACCCGATGAAATTGATCAATACCAACTTTGCCGTGCAATTGGGACTGTTCTATTCCTACCTGCCGTTCATGGTGTTACCCATTTACGCGTCGGTCGAAAGGTACAACTTTGTCCTGTCCGAGGCAGCATCAGACCTTTACGCACCCAAATGGGTCATCCTGAGACGCATCGTTATCCCGACTGTCAGTCCGGGCATCATCGCAGGGTGCATTCTTGTTTTTGTACCGTCCCTCGGGGCTTTTCTCGCGCCTGATCTGTTGGGCGGGGCCAAGACCTTTATGATCGGGTCCCTGATCGAAGAACAGTTCAAGGGCAATGCGGGCAACTGGCCCTTCGGCGCGGCTGCTTCGATGATCCTGCTTAGTCTTGTTTTAATCGTGCTGACGTTTTACGCGCGCGCCCAGTCACGGGATCAGGTGTGATGCCGCGCGGGTTCGACATCACATCCTATCGCGGGTTTTATACCCTGACGTTGCTGTGTCTGTTTATCCTGTATGCGCCACTGATCATCGTCATGATTTACAGCTTCAATGACGGCCGCTCGATTACCGTTTGGCAAGGCGTGTCACTGCGCTGGTATGCGGATATTTTCGTAGGCCCCGAAGCTGAAAAGTTCAAACTGGCTGCCCGTAATTCGCTGATTATAGCCGTCATCGCCGCCATAACCGCAACAAGCATTGCGACGGCGGCATCAATAGGGATGATCAGGGGGGGGAACTTTCGTGGCAAACCTGCAAGCTTCGCTCTTATCTCTTTACCAATCATGGTTCCGGAAATTGTTTCAGCCGTTGCCACGTTGATCTTTTTCTCGGCGATAGGCTTCAAACTTGGCATCTTGTCCATACTGATTGCACATATCGTGTTTTGTATTCCCTTTGCCTATCTTCCGATCGCCGCGCGGCTACAAGGCATCGAGGCCAGCTATGAAGAGGCCGCTCAGGATCTGTATGCTGGGCGATGGGCGACCTATCGGTATGTGCTGATGCCCCTCATGTGGCCCGGCATACTGTCCGGTTTTTTATTGGCTTTTATCATTTCACTTGATGATTTCATCATCACCAATTTCGTGAAAGGCGCAGGGATAGAAACCCTACCCACAGCGATTTTTGGCTCTGTCAAACAAGGGATTAAGCCTAATATCATGGCACTTTCCACGCTTATGCTTTTGGTATCAGTCTTATTGGTCACCTTGTCCTTCTTTGTTGGACGGCGCCAAGATACAAACCCAACCACCAACACGGAGGATCCATAATGACACCAATCAAAACTCTTCTCGCGGGTACAGCGATGACCCTGATCGCTGGAGGCGCAGCAGCTGACGGTCAGCTTTCGGTGTACCACTGGTTTGAATACATCCCACAGGAACTGTTGGAAAAGTTCACGGCCGAAACCGGGATCGAAGTCACGATGGACACCTACGACAGCAACGAAGCTATGCTTGCGGCGCTCAAGGCGGGGCGCCTTGGGTCCTATGATGTGGCCGTACCCGGCGATTATATGGTCGAGATTATGGCTGGCGAAGGTCTGCTCGATACAATCGCGGAAGGCGAGCTGTCCAATTTCGGCAACATCGAAGCACAGTGGGTGGATGTCGCCTTTGATCCGGGCAGGCAGCATTCGATTCCCTATCAGTGGGGTTCAACCAGCTTTTCAGTGAACCGCGATGTCTATTCCGGCGATATTGCGACCACCGATATCATCTTTAACCCGCCCGCAGAACTGGCTGGCAAGATCAACGTCCTTGACAGTCAGGGCGAAGTAATGGCGCTGGCCTCGCTTCATCTCGGGATTCCACAATGCTCCAATGATCGCGATCAGTTACGTGCGCTGGATACTCTCTTGCAGGAGGCCAAAAAGAATTGGGCCTCTTTCGGATCTGACATTGCCAAAGACGTTCTGGTTTCGGGCGATGCGGCCGCTGGCATGATCTATAACGGATTTTCGGCCAAGGGCCGCGAAGAAGGCGCTAACATCGAATACGCGTTTCCGCGTCAGGGGTATGTTGTGTGGATGGACAATGTGGTGCTGTTGAAAGATGCGCCCAATCGTGACAGCGCTATTGCCTTCATGGATTTCCTTCTGGAACCTGAAAATATCGCTGCCGTTACAAACTATGCGCAATATGCGGCTGGCGTGAACGGCGTTGGCGAATTTCTTGATCCCGCGCTTGCCACAATGCCGGAAAACAATCCTGGCGCAGATGCAGGCCCGGGTGCGTTTATTGCCGTTTGTGACGAGGCCACTCAGCGCGTCTATGATCAAATCTGGACGCGGCTGCGCAGCTGATGCGTCTTGCGCTTTATCAAGCGCCCTCGCCTGCCGGGGACATCCCGGCAGGCCTTGAAGTGGTGCAAAAAAGCCTGATGCAAGCGGCATCAGATGATATTGAAATGCTGGTCCTACCAGAGCTTTTTCTGCCCGGATACCGCGCTGTGTCAACGGTACCACCAACCGGCTGGAAGGACGTCGAACCCCGGCTGTCAGAGCTTTGCCGCACGTCGGGTGTTGGCCTGACTATCGGGGTTCCTGAATACAAAGGCGAAAAAATCTACAATACTGCACTTGCGTTGGATACGCGGGGACACGTTCTGGCGCGGCACCGGAAAATCCAGTTATTTGGTGATTATGAAGCGCGCATTTTTGCCCGAGGAGAGAGTTATACGACTTTTACTTTTGGCAATCGACGCTTTGGTCTTCTGATTTGTTATGATGCAGAATTTCCCGAGCATGTGCGGGCCCTCGCGCGCTTGGGCTGTGACGTGATCTTGGTGCCTACTGCAAATATGATGCCCTATATCAACGTCAATACGGTCATGATCCCTGCGCGTGCCGCTGAAAATGCGGTGACCGTGGTTTATGCTAATCTGTGCGGAACCGAGGGGGATCTGACTTATGTTGGTCAAAGTGGCATCTTTGGACCAGACGGATATTCTATCGCAACAAAAGGTCAAAGCGCCGGACTGGCCATAGCTGAATTGCCAGACGAAACATGGAGCGAGCATAATCTGCCAAACACGACCCAATTGAAGGACCTGCGCCACGTCAGGGATGGATCATGACAAATTTAACCATTGCCGTGACACAGATGACCTGCACATGGGACAGACCTGCAAATATCGCTCAGGCCGAGGCATTGGTGCGTGACGCCGCAGGCCAAGGTGCGCAAGTGATTTTGCTTCAGGAACTGTTCGAGACACCTTACTTTTGCACTGAACAAAATGCCGATCATCTCGCGTTGGCATCACCTTATGAACGCAATCCGTTAATCGCCCATTTCGCCGCACTGGCGGACGAATTAAAAGTCGTGCTTCCCGTCAGTTTTTTCGAGTGCACGCCGCGCCAATTCTTTAATTCCGTGGCGATGATAGATGCGGACGGCACAGTCTTGGGACTTTACCGGAAAACCCACATCCCGGATGGTCCGGGTTACCAAGAGAAATTTTATTTCACGCCCGGCGACACAGGCTTTCGGGTTTGGAAGACTGCGGTCGGCAAGGTTGGTGTTGGCATCTGCTGGGATCAATGGTTCCCAGAGGCAGCGCGATCCATGGCTCTGATGGGGGCTGATGTATTGCTTTACCCGACGGCTATCGGATCAGAACCTCAGGATCCGACGATCCAGTCAAAAGCGCATTGGCAACGCACGATGCAAGGACATGCGGCTGCCAATATGTCCGTCGTTGCGGCAAGTAATCGCATTGGAACAGAGCATGTCGGACATCGTCAGAGCTACTACGGAGGCAGCTTTATCAGCGATTGTACCGGAGGATTACTGACCGAGATGGATGACAGGCCCGGGATTGCGCTGGCAACCGTCGATCTTGTGGCTCAGGCGCGTGCGCGGGCAGCTTGGGGCCTGTTTCGTGACAGAAGACCGGAACATTACAAGATATAATCACGCCTGAGCGTCTGCGTCGATTGGCACCGACCGAACGGCTGAGGTGTCCTGCAAAATATGGGCTGTGTGGGCGTGGGGAAAACGCCAGATTCGTCAGGAAACCTGCCAGAGCTTTGTACAGAAATCATATTGCTCGGTGATCTGGGCAATCAACATTGTACTGTATCTGCGGGAAAATCGGACGTGCAGTTTTAATGCCATAATCTGAGTGTTGGACATCATATTCCAAAGGTGTCGCAACCCCAACACTTTAAAATCACGCCAACACCCAGATGGCCCCGTAAACCGGAAAACGTATCAGGGTGCAGCCCAAAAAGCTTGGTTCAAGTACGTCCTATACCTCATTGTATATATTTAGGCCTTCCATATGCCAAAAACGGATAAGCCCACATCACCAAGCACCGGGAATGGTGGCACGCTTAATCTGTATGGATTTTTGGCCTTCACGCCAAGGGTTTCAGGTGCTCTGGGTACCGTCTTGTAGAAGACCTTAAAACGAGGCCTTGGATCTGGAAGAGCGAGCCAAAAGCGCGCGCCACAACAGGCACAAAGGGCCATCTGCAGTGAATGGCTTCTACGCTTGATATTTTGTAATCAAATCAGTTTTTTGAACGACAGACCGAGAGGAAGGTCCTAAACCAAAGCGCCCCTTTGACATGAAATGCACACGTGGAACTCAGACACAGACAACAAGCACAACCATCAAATTATGTCGTTTTTCATCTCACCTTCGCCCTGTATGACCGCACACCCAGCCGGACCAACCAACCGGATGCGCATGGACAAAGGCTTTTCCTCAAACTGCCCTGTCGACCATCATTTTTTTGATCTCGGCAATAGCCGCGGCCGGGTTTAGGCCTTTGGGACAGGTCTTGGCACAGTTCATGATGGTATGGCACCTGTACAGCTTGAAGGGATCCTCCAACTCGTCCAACCGCTCTCCGGTTGCCTCATCGCGACTGTCGATGATCCAACGATATGCATGCAAAAGCGCAGCAGGACCAAGATACCTATCACCGTTCCACCAATAACTGGGACAGGACGTCGAACATGACGCGCACATCACACATTCGTACAACCCATCTAGCTTTTTACGGTCCTCGATGGACTGCTTCCACTCTTTTGCGGGACGGTTCGTCTTTGTTTCAAGCCAAGGCATAATGCTGGCATGCTGCGCGTAGAAATGGGTCAGATCCGGAATAAGATCCTTGACCACGGGCATGTGAGGCAACGGATAGATCTTCACATCACCCTTGACCTCGTCCAAACCATAGATGCAGGCCAGTGTGTTGATGCCGTCGATATTCATTGCACAAGATCCACAGATGCCCTCGCGGCACGATCTGCGGAATGTCAGCGTTGGATCAATCTCGTTCTTGATCTTGATCAAAGCATCCAGAACCATCGGTCCACAGGTGTCCATGTCGAGGAAATATGTGTCTACCTGCGGATTTTTCCCATCATCCGGATTCCAGCGATACACACGAAACGCACGTATGTTGCTGGCACCTTCGGGTTTGGGCCATGTTTTGCCCGTCCGGATTTTCGAATTCTTTGGAAGGGTGAATTGAACCATCAGATTGATCCTTTCACGTCATAACTTGTAAAGCATATCAGGCTGTCGCCTTTTGGCGCGCCACATTTGCGGGTTGAGCATAGACCGACCATCAAAATGTCCGCACCTTTGGAGCAATAGTCTTGAGCGCGATACCACCATCTTTTTCTTGGGTCAGGGGATCCTTGATCACTGGCCGGTAGCTTAACTTAACATGTACCGACTGTATTTTGTTTCCTTCAGCACGGGCAATGGAGTGCACACGCCAGTTTTCGTCATCACGGTCAGGGTGATCTTCGTGTGCGTGCGCACCACGGCTTTCCGTGCGGGCTTCGGCAGAAACAATCGTTGCCAACGCATTGGGCATAAGGTTTGTCAGCTCAAGCGTTTCCATCAGGTCGGAATTCCAGACCAAGCTGCGATCTGTAACCTGCAAATCATCCAATTTTCCCGCGATCGAGGTCATCGCCTCAACCCCTTGGGCCATCGTTTCACCTGTGCGAAAGACAGCTGCATCGCGCTGCATGGTTTTTTGCATTTCCAGCCGCAAATCTGATGTAGGGACGCTACCCTGCGCATAACGCAAGCCATCGAACCTGTCGAAACCCGCATCAATACTGGCCTTGGAGGGTGTTGGAACAGCGGCTGCGCGATCAACAACATCACCGGCCCTGATGGCTGCGGCACGGCCGAACACCACAAGGTCGATCAAAGAATTGGACCCCAAACGGTTGGCGCCGTGGACGCTGGCACATCCGGCCTCGCCTACAGCCATCAGGCCCGGTACGATCCGGTTAGGCTGATCCGGGGTCGGGTCCAAAACCTCTCCCCAATAGTTTGTCGGAATACCACCCATGTTATAATGCACGGTCGGCAAGACGGGAATTGGCTGTTTAGTCACATCAACCCCGGCGAAAATGCGAGCCGATTCAGAGATTCCCGGCAACCGCTCTGCTAGGGCCTCGGCAGGAAGATGACTTAGATTGAGGTGAATATGATCACCATCCGTTCCGACGCCTCTGCCCTCGCGGATTTCCATTGTCATACACCGGCTGACGTAATCACGCGGCGCAAGATCTTTGTAATTCGGGGCGTAGCGCTCCATAAACCGCTCGCCTTCGGAATTAGTCAGGTATCCACCTTCGCCCCGTGCGCCTTCGGTGATCAAGCACCCCGAGCCATAGATCCCCGTGGGATGGAATTGTACAAATTCCATATCCTGTAACGGCAAACCTGCGCGCACGACCATACCGCCGCCATCACCTGTGCAGGTATGGGCAGACGTGGCACTGAAATAGGCACGGCCATACCCACCTGTCGCCAGAACAACCATTTTCGCGCGAAATACGTGAAAAGTGCCATCGTCCAATTTCCAACACAAAACACCCTGACAAACACCATCATCGCTCATCAACAGATCGATTGCGAAGTATTCTATGTAGAACTCGGCATTATTCTTGAGGCTTTGCCCATACAGCGTGTGCAGGATGGCATGGCCTGTCCGGTCTGCAGCAGCGCAAGTCCGCTGAACCGCCGGTCCTTCGCCGAACTGCGTGGTATGTCCCCCAAACGGACGCTGGTAGATCTTGCCTTCTTCTGTACGGCTGAAAGGCACACCATAATGTTCCAGTTCATAGACTGCCTTGGGCGCCTCGCGCGCAAGGTACTCCATTGCATCAGTGTCGCCCAGCCAGTCCGACCCTTTGACCGTGTCATACATATGCCACTGCCAATTGTCGGGACCCATGTTCGCGAGGGACGCGGCAATCCCGCCTTGCGCCGCCACGGTGTGCGAGCGGGTCGGGAACACTTTTGTCACACAGGCTGTGCGCAGCCCTTGTTCCGCCATGCCCAGCGTAGCACGCAGCCCTGCGCCACCAGCGCCAACGACCACGACGTCATAGTCATGCGTCTCGTATTCGTAGGAAGCCATAGTCTCTCTTTCCGTTGGTTAAAGGGCCATTTTTGCGAGGGCAAATAACCCGATAGCAATCAATGTGTAAGAAAAAGCAGTCACCACAACCAGCAGAATTTTTTCCGCAACACCATGGACGTAATCTTCGATCGCGGCATGAGTTTCACGCATTGTGTGGATCACAATCACGATCAGGCTCAGCCCGGTGACAAGGGCGGGTACCGGGCGCGCGAAATAGGCCATGACGGCGTCATGATCTTCCGAAAATCCAATGCCCAATGTGATCAGAAATGCCGGCACCGCGATCACGAGCAGCATTGACGTCATCATCATCTGCCAGTGGTGGTGTGTGCCTTGGCGGCCAGAACCCGCCCCGGCCGCACGTTTCCTATCAGTCACATAATTCATTGGATCACCCCAAATTGAAAAAGCGCCACGATAACGGTCACCAAAGTCGCCGCAATAACCATTCCGTACGCCATTTTTTCCGAAACCGGGACATCCACCAGAAAGCCAAAATCCCAGATGACGTGCCGCAAACGCCCAAGCATGTGATACGTCAATGCCCAAACGCCACCCAACACAACCAAGCGGCCCACCCAGGTTGTCAGAAAACTTTGTACAATCGCAAAACCGGTTTCACTTGATGATGCTGTCAGCAGCCAGAGCACGACCAAAGGCATCAAAAGCAGACACCCAATCCCAGTCAAACGCACAAGGATCGAGCTCATCGACGTCCACTGCGGGCGATACACCTGCAAATGGGGGGATAGCGGGCGGGCGCCCCGGTTTACATCTGCCATAAGAGCTGTCCTTTCGGTTGGCGTTACACGGCTTTTGCGGTGTCACGAGAAGTTTTTTGCACGGCGTCGTCGTATATGCACCCATGTTAAGCGCGGTTTTTTGGCGCAACCAACAAGAAATACAACCCTTGTGATCACAGCTGAAGTTTGTGTGATCACAAACTTATTCGATCTTCTGATATTGGTACAAAAAAGATTAGGGAACGTACAATGAATCAAGGTGGGGCACAAATTCACTACAGAATCGAATCTCGATCTCACTGGGATCATACCAAGCGTTTGCCTCGCCGCACGGCCCTGCGGATACAGTCAGTTTTTCAGGCCAAGAGAAGTGGTCATTAAGCGCTGCCACCTCCGCAGCCAGCAAATCCACCCAATCACCCGAAGCATCGGACTGAAAGGTAAGTTCGGCCCCATCCAGATCAGACAATGTCTCAAATGCCGCGCCCCAGCTTTTTAAAGCCAAATCATATTCCTCTGCACATGTGTCAGCACGTTCTGTCGGCAGTTCCATATACTCGGCGAAATCTCTGCGACTTTCAGTATTGCCTCCGTAAAACAAGCAGACCGTATTGTAAAAACGCTGTGCATCCGGACCATGGACACCCCAAAAGGTCACGTCATCTGCGTCGACCCTTCGGGCTTCGGCGTAAAAGCCATCCGCGGTTGCATAGGCAAGATCCAGAGCAGTGGCATCCTCCCACAGCAAATCAATCATCAAGATCGACGCAACGTCTGCGGCATCTTCTTCCTGACCAAAAATTGGCAAGTCCAGCAGGTCAATCATGGCATGGCCAAGCTCGTGATAGAAAATCCCCAGAACATTCGCCTCAACAAAAGCGGTACGGTCATCGTCCGCGTCTGCAGTGCCGGCCAACAGACCTGCACAGACGAGTGTGGCAAGAAAACGTGACATAAGGGCCCTCTCCATGAGATCAGGTTTATAAATTTGCTCAGCTCTCCTATGGTTCGGACCCGGTCAAAACTGCAGTGCTTTCGGCATTCGATGCGAAACGATATGCGCCGTTTTGCCGTAATCCAGCCTAAGGCACCTGATAATCGGGCGTCTACATCGGCACCAGCACCCAGTAGTCCAGATCCAGAAGAACCGAAGGAAGGTATTTACCGTCAGGACCGCGCAACTCAAATGGGTCTCCGTCCGATGTCGCAACGAGCCGCAACCGCAAGGCTCCGACGCCGGGCGCTTTTGTCGGAGCACGATCCAGCACTTTGGACCACGCTTTGATCGTTGTTCCGGCAAAGCAGGGGTTGACATGGGTCCCGCTGTTCAATCCCGCTATCATTTGTGCGTTGGCCAAACCGTTGAAAGACAGGGCACGTGCCATTGAAATCACGTAGCCACCATAAATCAGGCGTTGTCCGTCAGGTCGATATGTTGCGTCGAAATGGACCTTGGCAGTGTTCTGCCAAAGGCGTGTGGCCATCATATGTTCTGCCTCGTCCACGGTCACACCATCGACATGATCAATCTGTTCACCCACGTCGTAGTCCGACCACCGGTGCGGTTCACCGCCCAGAACGGTATCATACCGGGTAAAGTCCAGCCCCTTCGGAACCATTAAATCATCCGCGTCTAGCACCGCCTTAAGGTCAGGCAGCACAGTCACCGGTGCAGGGGCATCAAAATTGGCTTTACGCACCATAACCCAGCGGACATAGCTAAGGACAACGTGATCATGTTGATTCAAACCTTCGGTGCGCACGTACACAACGCCGGTCCTACCATTTGAATTCTGCTTCAAACCGATGACTTCGGATCGTGATCTGAGGGTATCGCCGGGAAACACCGGCAAGAGCCATCGTCCTTCTGCATAGCCAAGATTTGCGACCGCATTCAGCGAAACGTCCGGCACGGTCTTGCCAAAAACAACGTGGAAAGCGGCCAGATCATCAATTGGTGACGCTGAGAGCCCACAGCTTTGGGCAAACGCATCCGACGAATACAACGCATGCCGCGCAGGATAAAGCGCATGATATAAGGCTCTTTCGCCTCCCGACACGGTGCGTGGCACAGCATGATTGATAATCTGCCCCACGCTATAGTCTTCAAAAAACCAACCAGGATTGGTCTTGGCCATTCACTGCTCTCCGAGTTTGAGGCCCGGTGTATAGCTCCCGTCCACCTCTTTGATCACTGCCTGACCGCAGCGCATCACACCGTTTGCCGCATCGAAAGCGTAGGTGGGCGAGCCGTGTAAGTGCCACCCAGCATTCAACGCGGCCGTCACTTTATGACAGAACGCAGATGTGTCGTCCTCGCTGAGAAACCTGTAAAGTTGCATGTCACCCACCTGCAAATGGCCAGACGCCAAGGTATTGATGGATCCAACCAACCACGGCCAGCGGCACGAAAGAGATCGCCAAGAACATGATATCCTTTGCGATAGGTCCTTTTGCGGGCGGCGTCCATTCGGGCTCTGCCTGATTGATCAAGACCATTGCGACAATCGCCCAAAGCCCCAATCCTCCGAACAGGATAAACGACGGCACGTCTCCATTCACCAAAAGATGCGCGATGGTAAATATCAAAAAGCCTGTGAGCATGGGGTGGCGCAGTTTATAAAACAACGCACCTTTTTTCGGACCGGGGCTCATAAAGTAGAAAGCTATCAGCATCAGAAAATTGTTCAGGTGGCTCATCGCAGGGGTACGGCCCCAGAAAAACGCCCCCTCGGCCCCCCGGTAGCCGATCACCATCAAAATGATTGATGCCAGCAGCACCACCACAACGCCTAATTTGCCTGAGTCTCCCATCCGGTCGCGCAGACCCGGTACAGTCCTTTTGAAAATATGCGCGCTCCACCAAAGCGCCACGCCAAGTATTAGCAATCCCATGGGTCCCTCCTAGGTAAGCCTTTTTGAAGTGTGACGTCACTCAGCACGCGCGGCAATGATTTCTGCTTTGGCAATTGTAGATTTTGCCGTCACCACGTGCAAATTCTCCACAATCTTTCCATCGACCACGGCCACACCCTGCCCAACCGCCTCGGCGGCGTCGAACGCAGCAATTTGCCGGCGTGCCAGATCCACTTCGTCCTGCGTTGGGGCAAAGGCCGAATTTGCCGCATCAATCTGCGCGGGATGGATCAGGGTTTTGCCATCAAAGCCCAAATCGCGACCCTGATTACATTCAAAGACCAGCCCATCTTGGTCTTTGAATGCATTGTAGACCCCATCGACGATGATCACATCGTGAGTTTTTGCGGCCAAAATACACAGCGACAGTGACGTGACCAAAGGCAGTCGGTCTTTGCGGAAACGCACGCCAAGGTCTTTGGCCAGATCGTTGGTGCCCAAGACCATTCCGGCGACCTTTGGGTGGCCAGCAATCGCATCGGCATTCAGCATGGCTCGGGGCGTCTCCATCATAACCCAGATCGGCACATCGCCCGTAATTCCCGCCAAACGATCCAGTTGTTCCGTTGTTTCAACTTTGGGCAAGAGCACAGCGTCACACTCCATTTCAGCGACGCGTTCAGCATCTTCGCGCCCCCATGGTGTCTCTAGTCCATTAATACGGACGATCTTTGCTCGTTGCCCGTACGTGTTCGACTGTAGCGCAGCTGCCAATTTTCCACGGGCATTGACCTTTTCCTCTGCCGAGACCGCGTCTTCCAAGTCAAAAATAATTGCATCCACCTGCAACGACTGCGCTTTCTCAAGTGCACGGTCCTTTGATCCGGGAATGTACAGAACAGATCGATAGGGTCGCATATCACGCGTCATGCTGCCTCTCTTTGGCTAATAATATTGCGCAGAAAAGATATGATATTTCCAAAAAATACAACCGCAATTTGCCGCATTGCAGAAAATTGGTATTTTCTGTAATAAATCAGCGGCATAGGCGCGACAGTATTGCAATTCGCTCTCTGTCCTCTGGACCATTAACCTATCTGAGTGGAAACGCGGTCATGCGGGGCTAAACCAATCCGTCATAGATCAGCTTAACACCTGTGATAACCAACATGACGTAGGTGAGTGCAAAGAATACCCGTTCAGACAGCACGAAATGCGCTCGGATACCAAGCCAGGTACCCAACACGGCTACAGGTGCAAATATCAACGTGGTCGCCAGGCCATCAAATGTGAATATACCCATTCCGGCGTAAAAGAGCGCCTTTACAAAGTTGACCACAGCAAAAATCAGGACGGTCGTGGCCTGATAGCCCGTCTTGGAGAGCTTTTGCCCCAAAAGATACACGGCGGCCGCCGGTCCGCCCGCATGGCTGACAAAACTGGTGAAGCCGAGGATCACACCAGCAACCAGACCCGCGCGTTCGCCAAACCGGCTATCCTTTAGTCTGAGCAACCGCGATCGTGCCAGCATCTGCCATGCCACGAAAGCCAAACTGATGGCGCCTATCAAGACACGAATAACGTCCGGATTGACAGCCACAAAAAAGACGGCGCCGAGCAACGTGCCCGGCAGGCTTCCTATCAACAGCACACGCGCATCGGGCCACGACCATTTGCCCCAATAGGCGCGCAGGCTGGTTGTATCCATCAACATCAGCAATGGCAGCATAATTCCAAGTGCCATTGCCGGGGGCAGGATGATTGCAAGAATCGCCGAACTGGCAAATGCCGCTCCAGATCCGAATCCTCCCTTGGAAATTCCAGCAAATAGAACTGCCACACCGGTAAATACCAAAAAAGTTACGTCCATCGAATAAAGGCCTATATGAACAGCATGGGGACGAAATTCGTCGCTAACCAGAACCCTTTAACCGGTTCCCGACCGAGTGGCAAAACCCCACAGACCGCTGCGTCGCAGCAATGCACACTTGCGCGAAGCTGCTCAAAACTTTAACCGGTTTCCCAACTGAAAACCACGACCGGAGAAAATCCCATGGCCAGACCCAAAATCGCCCTGATTGGTGCAGGACAGATTGGTGGTACGCTTGCTCATTTGGCAGCCATCAAGGAACTGGGCGACGTCGTCTTGTTCGACATCGCCCAGGGAACCCCAGAAGGCAAGGCGCTGGACATCGCAGAGTCGGGTCCATCTGAGGGTTTTGACGCACACTTACGCGGTACTCAGGACTACGCCGATATCGCAGGTGCGGACGTTTGCATCGTCACTGCCGGTGTCCCCCGCAAACCGGGAATGAGCCGGGATGATCTGTTGGGTATCAACCTGAAGGTTATGAAGTCAGTCGGCGAAGGTATCCGTGACAACGCGCCCGATGCCTTTGTGATCTGCATCACGAACCCTTTGGATGCAATGGTTTGGGCTCTTCAAAAGTTTTCGGGCCTCCCTGCTAATAAAGTGTGCGGTATGGCAGGCGTGCTTGATAGTGCACGGTTCCGCCACTTCCTGAGCCTAGAATTCAACGTCTCAATGAAGGACGTTACAGCCTTTGTGCTCGGGGGGCATGGCGATACGATGGTGCCACTGACCCGTTATTCGACCGTGGCAGGAATCCCTTTGCCCGATCTGGTGACAATGGGCTGGACCAGCCAAGAGAACCTCGACGCAATCGTCCAACGCACGCGCGATGGCGGCGCAGAGATCGTCGGGTTGCTGAAAACCGGGTCGGCGTTTTATGCGCCTGCAACAAGTGCGATTGAAATGGCAGAGGCTTATCTGAAGGACCAGAAGCGCTTGTTGCCATGCGCTGCGGAATGTCAGGGCGAATTCGGGTTAAACGGTATGTATGTCGGAGTGCCCACAATCATCGGTGCGGGCGGAGTTGAAAAGGTCGTCGACATCAAACTTACTGCCGATGAGCAAGCTATGTTTGATAATTCGGTAAACGCGGTCAAGGGTTTGGTCGAAGCATGCAAAGGCATCGACAGTTCATTAACGTAGAAAAGTCCGTGTTAAACGAAGATCTAGCCGCGGCCCAAAAGGTCGCGGTTTTTTTTAAGTTAAACTCTAAAAATTTTTCAACTATGAGCATATCTCAATAGTGGCCGTACACGGAACCACATAGAACTCAAAGCCCCTGACAAACATAGTCTCTGGGATCTTTGAGAGCACAATGCACAGCTAACCTTAAAAGCGTGCAAGGCACATCAGTTGCGGACGTGATGACAAGGTTTTTTTAAGTTAAAAAGGACACCACGACGCATGGAACCAATTGTCTTCTGCCATGGCATGCCCGGCAGCCCATCCGATTACGAATTACTTTTGGAAAAAAATCCCGCTGCAACGTTTATTCCTCTGGCTCTTTTAGAAGGGTCTGCGAACACGGTTGAAGCGACGATTCCCCAAGCGTTAGACACAAATATTTCGGGCACCACAGCTGAAAAAATTCATCTGGTAGGCTTTTCCATCGGTGCCATGGTGGCAATAAAAATTGCGGCAACTCATCCCGAACGCGTTTCACGGCTCACTTTGGTCTCTCCGGCGGCTCCTTTGCAGCTCGGGGATTTTCTGCCGGTCATGGCGGGCAAACCCGTGTTTGATCTCGCCATGAACCGTCCAAGAGTGCTGCGGGCTGTCACCGCACTTCAGGGCATAGCAACCCGCATTGCGCCTGGTGTTCTCATAAAGAGCCTCTTTTCGAAGTGCGGTCCCGAGGAACAGGCACTTCTTGAAGATCAGGCCTTCCAAACGATTATACGCAAAGCCCTGTCTGACAGCTTTGTTCAACATCCAAAGGCGTATCTAAGGTATATATCTGCCTATGTTGCAGATTGGCGCAACGATTTGCTCCGCATCAACTGCGATGTTGATTTATGGCATGGAACGAAAGATACATGGTCCCCCCCCGAAATGTCACAGGCATTAAAAGACCAATGGGGGGAAAGATGCACTCTGCACCGCGTGCCGGGCACCGAGCATTATTCAACGTTAAAACATGTGACGCTCTGACCAAGGCCAAAACCATAAATGCGTCGATGAGACCCTCATAGTCACAGTCGAGGCCTTACCTCGGCGTCGCATGCGCCTGCGGCCAATGATTTGAAGACATAGCTGGGCAGGAAACTCTTTACAGCGATTCAACCGTTTTGATCTGCGGCTCTGACACTCACGCAGCGATCTAAAACGACCAACCTGCAAGAGCGATTCCGCTTTTGACGACACCATATGTTACGTATGAAAAATTTTTGTGATCACACATTTTTTTCATGTGATCACAAATGTCGCTTTTTTCTTCGGAAAGCCTCTTTCAACGCAAATATTCATGGCACCAAAGTACGATGCAGGCTTATACCCGCAGAAACCGAAGCAAAGACGGAACAGTGTCTCAATGAACATTCATGAATACCAAGCCAAAGCCCTTTTGCGTAGCTACGGCGCTCCGGTGTCCGATGGCCGCGTCATCTTGAAAGCCGAAGAGGCCAAGACCGCCGCCAGTGAAATGGACGGCCCCCTGTGGGTCGTCAAGGCACAGATCCATGCAGGCGGTCGTGGCAAGGGCTCTTTCAAAGAACCAGAAGCTGGCGAAAAAGGCGGTGTGCGTCTGGCGAAATCGGTGGAAGAGGCCGCCGAAGAAGCCAAAAAGATGCTGGGCCAGACCCTCGTGACGCATCAGACCGGACCCAGTGGCAAGCAGGTCAATCGCGTCTATATAGAAGACGGAAGTGATATCGCACGCGAGCTTTATCTTGCACTTCTCGTGGATCGTGGGTCGAGCCGCGTCAGCTTTGTCTGTTCGACAGAAGGCGGCATGGATATCGAAGAAGTTGCCGAAAACACGCCCGACAAAATCCTGTCTTTCAGCGTTGATCCCGCCACTGGATATCAGGCCTACCACGGTCGCCGCATCGCCTTTGCGCTTGGGTTGACGGGCGGTCAGGTCAAACAATGCGTCAAGCTGATGGGTATTCTATACAAAGCCTTCATTGAAAAAGACATGGAGATGCTTGAGATCAACCCCCTTATCGTCATGGAAAACGGCGATCTGAAACTGCTGGATGCCAAGCTCAGCTTTGATGGTAATGCCGTCTACCGCCACCGTGATATCGCCGAACTGCGCGACGAGACCGAAGAAGACCCCAAGGAACTGCAGGCCTCCAAGTTTGACCTGAACTACATCGCGCTGGACGGGGAAATCGGATGTATGGTGAACGGCGCAGGACTGGCCATGGCGACGATGGACATCATCAAGCTTTACGGCGCAGAACCTGCCAATTTCCTTGACGTCGGCGGCGGTGCGACCAAGGAAAAGGTAACAGAAGCCTTCAAAATCATCACCTCTGACCCACAGGTCAAGGGCATACTGGTCAACATTTTCGGGGGCATCATGCGCTGTGATGTGATCGCGGAAGGTGTTGTGGCCGCTGTCAAAGAGGTCGGATTGCAGGTGCCCTTGGTGGTGCGCCTTGA